>JAOTWK010000593.1 GCA_029862935.1 Gemmatimonadota bacterium
GGGTTTGTCATCGCGGTCCGCCGCCTTCAGTGGTCCAAGATCACATTGAATACGGACGAGTCGACCTCGATGGTGTCCCGTATCTCCCCATGCACGGCGATGGAGACGCGGTCACCGTATCGGGCCAGCCGCTTCAACAGGCGTCGCAGGTGACGCCGATGCGCATCGTTGAGGGCGTCGATGCGGAGTGTGATTGACGCGGTCGTGTGTTCCAGGACCCTTTCGAAGTGATGGCCGGCTCGCGTGAAGAACCGGCGATCGAGCCACCCTCGCATGGAGACCGAGAGGTTCGACACGGCGTCCTTCGTTCCCACCCACGACACCTCCAGGGCTCCCCGCTGCACGTAGCGACGGAAAGACCGCTCGATCCGATCCAGGTGGTGGCGTGCGACCGAGCGAAGCTCGCCCACGCGCTTTCCATAGTGCCGTTCCACGTAGTCTCGCATCGACAGCCCTACGATCCAGTCCTGCACCGCAAGCGGGATGAATCTGGGTCTGTGGAACGGCATCGACCGCAGGAAGTGGAACATCCGTGGCACCCCCCCGGGGAGCAGACCGCGGAACAGCAGGCGACGGATGATGCGGATCCGGGCAATCCAAGAGTCGTTGCCCGCTGCGGGCGGCGTGCGAATGAATCGCACCTTGTTGCGGATCCGATCCGCAATGTTGCGGTAGGCCATGAGACGCGTGCAGAGCCCGCGATACCGCTCGATCATCTCCTCATACTTCATTCGCAGCGGAATGACGTTGGTGCCCTGCTTGGTGTTGTCGCTGTCGTTGGCTTTGGGGAGCAGCCTCCCTTCCTTCTCCAAGCGGTAGTACAACGGTGTCTTGGGCGGCGCCGTGAGCAGGCCGACCATGGCTCCCTGAATTCCTGACTGCGTAATGAAGCGATACTGCTGCTCGAACGTGTCCGCCGTGTCGTTGTCGAAGCCGACGATGAATCCGCCGAACACCTCGATGCCGTTGGCGTAGAGACGGCGCACCGCGGACAGCATGTCCTGGCGGGTGTTCTGGAACTTCTTGGTTTCCTGGAGGCTTTTGACATCGGGCGATTCGATGCCCAGGAACACCCAGGCGAACCCGGCCCTGCGAAACAACTCCATGAGCTCGTCGTCCTGTGCCAGGTTCACGGACGCCTCGGTCCCGAAGCGGAACCGGTAGTCGTGCTGCCGCTGGTACTGCTCGAGGAACCG
Organism: Gemmatimonadota bacterium; assembly: GCA_029862935.1. The sequence continues at coordinate 1,197 of JAOTWK010000593.1, forward strand.
CAGCAGATCTTTGGCAGCCCGCTTGTTGCCGATCAGGTTGTCATCGACGAAGAAGGCATTGCGGACGCGGAGTTTCCTGAGCAGGTCCAATTCACTGCCTATCTGGCTCAGCGCTTTCGTGCGCGGTCGGCGCCCGAACATCACGATGATATCACAGAACTCGCAGCGATACGGACAGCCGCGCGAGAACTGCACGCTCACGGACCGGTATCGGTTCAGCTTCAGGAGGTCATAGCGAGGAACAGGTGAATCGGCCATGGCGACGAGGCCGGTCTCCTGGTAACGCGGCTTGGGTCTGCCAGCTCTGAAGTCGTCGCAGAACTCCCGCCACGTATATTCCGCCTCACCCGTCACTACGCAGTCAGCAATCGCGTCATATGATTCCGGACACAACGACGCATAGCTGCCGCCCGCGACCACGAAGTATCCCTTGTTGCGGTAGTAGGTCAGCAGCTCCTGCTGGCGCTGGAACTGCACACCCATCCCGCAGATGCCGATGATGTCCGCCTGCGGTGTGAGCGGGATGGACTCGACGTTTTCGTCAACGATCTGTACGTCCCAGTCTTCCGGGCAGAGCGCAGCAATGGTGGCGAGGCCCAATGGTGGATTCAATGCCCTCTGGCCAGGCAGTACTGTGTCCACCGCCCACTTGAAACTCCAGAAGCTCTCGGGAAACCGGGGGTTGATGAGTAGTACCCGCACGAACGGTTCCTCTGCTGGTGGCGGCTGTGCGTCTCTCTAGGTCCACGTGGGCGCGCGCGTGGCCGATGGCCGGCCACTGCAAACACCTCGCTCAAAGCTCGCGGTGCACGACCTCCGGAACAAGGGCTCGCTCCACCGCTTGCAGTTTCCTGCCGCTCCTGCCGCTCTGCCGCTGCTGTTCTGCCCCTCCTACCCTCTTACCGTCCTACTCCCCTACCGTCCTCTGCGGCCGACGTGTCAAATCGTCCAACTTGACGATCAGCTGGCGCAGCATGCCCTTGGCGGAGGTTTCGAGCAGGGCGACAGCGACGGACTTCTTGCCGTCCCGCTCGACAATGGCGGCGTCGGCATGCCAGTTACGCCACGTGCCGGACTTGCGAAAAATCCGCGAGCCGGGACGCTCCTGGAGGCCGAGCACAAATTTGTGCTTGATGGCGGGGTTGGACATGATCGAAACTGGTGCGGCAGTTTGCTGTCGAATACGGCGGGAAGTATGTCAGCTTCGTGGAGATAAAAGGGCATTGTCTATTTCCTCCAATTCGCGAGATAGACCCTGGGCATCGCCCCGCAACCCGCG
>JAOTWK010000594.1 GCA_029862935.1 Gemmatimonadota bacterium
TGGCCGTGGGGACACCCAACTACATGAGCCCGGAGCAAGCGTCCGGGCAGGGCCAGGTGGACCCGCGGACCGATGTCTATGCGCTCGGCTGCGTGGTCTACGAAATGCTCGTGGGCGAGCCGCCATTCACGGGTGTCGACCCGCAGATGATCGTCGCGCGCCTGTTGAGCGAGGATCCACCGTCATTGCGGGTCGTGCGTCCCGGTATTCCCGCTGCCGTCGAGCGGACGGTGCGCAGGGCCCTCCAGAAGAACCCCGCCGATCGCTACCAGAGTGCAGGCGCCTTCGCAGCGGCACTCCAAGACGCGTCGAAGGGAACTGGCCGACCCATGGCCCGGCCGACGGCCCGACTCGCCATCCTCGGTGTAATCGTGGTGGTGGCCGCCGTTGGCATCCTCCTGCGTCTGTGGCCGACGGCGGAGCCGCTCGGCGGCGAGCTTCGGGTCGCGGTCCAGCCGTTCGGACCGATGGCCAGTCGTGACGGTGGTTTGACGTCGCAGACCGTGGAGTCGTACCTCGGTCTCTTTCCGTCGGTCGCGGTGATCGACGGGACGACGCTTGGACGGCGCAGTGCGACCTCGTCCGTACCGGGCGTAACCATGCTGCGCGATGCGCGCCGGCTGGGTGCCGACCACCTCGTCACGGTCGTCGTCGGCGACTCGGGCGTACCACGCGCGACCACGCTGTCGATGTACGACGCGGGCGACGGGTCGCGCGTCTACCACGGTCTCTCGAACGCCGGCGAGGGACCAGGAGCGGCCCTCGCTCGTCTCACCCTCGGGGCGCTCGCAGCGACCGCGGAGCGGCACGACCTCGATCTGGGAGTGCGCCGCGATGCCCTTCCCGCTACGAACTCGGTCGAGGCGATCGGCAACCTGATCGAGGCGCGCCTCCGACTGCTCAGGGGAGATCCCGAGGCGGCGGCCGATCTGCTCTCGCGGGCAATCGGCGCCGATCCAGGGTTCCTGCTGGCGTACCACCGACGGGCACTGGTGCAGGAGTGGCGCCATCGACTCGGCGCCGTGGAGATCGTGGATGAGGGACTGCGCCGCGCGTCCGGGCAGGAGTCGCGATGGGTCGATTTGCTGCGTGCCCAGCGACATCATGCGCTCGTGCATCCCGACAGTGCCATCCGGGCCTTCAATCTCATCCGCCTCGATCATCCCGACGATGTGGATGCATGGATCGGCTACGCCGAGTCGCTCTTCCACTTCGGCGCGTTCACCGGCGAGGGGATCGCGGCCGCACGGGGCGCGCTAGAACGTGTGGAGACACTGGGCGAAGCCTATCCCACCATCCACCACCACTTGTTCGCCCTCGCCATGCATCGTGGGGACGGCGTTGCGGCGGCGGACTACCTGGCCCGGATGGCGCCGGACGGGGAACTCTACCCGGCCTACCGGACCTGGTATCTCCTGGAACACGGATCCGCCGGCGCGCGCGGCAGGGTTCTCGACTCCCTGCGAAGCGGGAATCGGGCCGTGATCTCGGAGCTGATCGGGCAATATGCGCGAACTGCGTCGAGGCTCGCCCTCGCCGATACGCTCGCATCGCTGCTGCTCCTCCCCGAGCGCACTCCGGAGGATCGCTTGCGGGGCGGCCAGTACCTTCTTGTTCTCCGGACCGCGACCGGGACGTGGGATGCGGCGCTGGCGGCCTGGCGGGCCGTGGCCGACCCCGGTGAGTTCGACGCCTGGATGGTACAGGCGGATCTTGCGGGCTACCCGGCATCGCGCTTTAGCGAACCGATGTATGCCCGCGCCCGAGCGGACCTCGACGCCGGGCGTATCCCGGACTTCACGCTCGATCGGTACGACCTGTCCCGACAGGCATTCCAGGCGCTCGTGCACCGGGCGGCCGTTCGCGGCGATTCCACCGAGGTGGGCGTGTTGCTCAGGCGGGTGCGCGAGGCGCGTGGCAGAAGTCGCCCCGGCGATCCGTTGCCGGAAACGCTGGAGGCGGCGCTCGAGGCTCGACTTGCGTTGCTCGCCGCAGACACGGTGCGCGCCATCCGCCGCTTCGAGGAGGCAGCGTCGCGGCCGGTATGGCACCTGTTGGCCTACTACCCGCTCATCTCGTTTGCGCCCGAGCGAAAGCTGCTCGTCGATCTCCTGACTCACCGAGGCGAACCGGAACGGGCCGAGCGATGGCGCCGCTCATTCGTCGAAAGCGGATCGATTGCCGATGCGTTGTACGTGAGACAGCTCGAACGATCAGAGACCGGCTCCTGATGCCGTTGTTCAGGCGCCGGCGAGGTTGGGAATCCAGGGATCCCGCTCCCTAGGTCACTTCAGCGAGGAGGCATCTATGGCACTCACCGATCAGGGTATGGACGTCATCGCGGTCGGTCTGAACGATCAGCAGCACGGCGACGGGCGAAAGCTCAGGTCTGCGGATCCTCACATGTTGGCGTCGTACTGCTTCGATCTGATGCGCAAGCTGCACTACATGTACATGGCCATGCGTCTGGAATC
>JAOTWK010000595.1 GCA_029862935.1 Gemmatimonadota bacterium
CGGGACGACGCTGGCGGGACTGCTTGGGGTCGTGACCGGAACCTCGGTCGCGGTTTACGCGCTGTCTGTCTTCGTGATCGGGGCGGGGTGGTCCATTTGGCGGCTGGTGCGTTTCGACTTTCTGGTTGGCGTCATCGGTCCGGCGAAGCGAGGGCGGGCGCTTTCGGTGATGGGGGGATCGCAGCGCATCGGAAAGTTCGTCGGGCCGCTGTTGGCGGCCGCCGCGACCGTATCGTTCGGCCTCGACGGTGCCTTCTACCTTCACATGATTTTCGCGCTCATCGCATTGGCGGTGTTCGTGTCGGTGCCGATCACAAACGTTGCGCGAGAACCTCTACGGGAGCGGCCCAAGATCCGCGTGCTCGCTACAGACAATCGACACTCGTTCGGGACGGCGGGCGTGGGACTGGTGATCCTCACCATCCTGCGCGCGGCCCGGCCGGTAGTCGTTCCCCTGTGGGCCGTGCACATCGGCCTCGACCCGGCCGCGGTCGGGGTGATCTTCGGCGTCTCGTCGGCCATTGACTCCGCCCTGTTCTACCCGGCCGGGGTGGTGATGGATCGTTTCGGACGAAAGTGGGCCGGGATTCCGTCGATCGTGCTTTTGGCACTTGCCTTCTTCCTCCTGCCACTGGCGGGGGGCTTCACGACGCTCCTGAGTGTCGGGCTGTTGATGGGCCTCGGCAACGGGATGGGCTCCGGGTTCGGGGCAACCCTTGGCTCCGACCTTGCTCCCCAAGACGGACGAGCCGAGTTTCTTGGCATGTGGCAGATGGTGGCGAACCTCGGCAATATCTCGGGACCTCTACTCATCGGGGGCATCGTTGCGGCGGCATCGATTGGCGTCGCGTCGGTTTCGACTGGGTTTATCGGTGTCATCGGCGCCGCCCACTTCGCGCTATTGGTCCCAGAGACGCGCCCGAAGTCTGATGGTTCTCCCTAGGGCTGTCAGGCTTCGCGCAAGGCCTCCACGACCTGGTCGTAAGACGTGATCCCGAAGCTGGCGCCCATCGTCTCGGCCCAGTTGGCGTCTATGGCGGCCAGCGTCTGGGGCGACAGCTGATAACGGGTTGGGTCGGCGACACCCGCTGTGACCTTCGACGCGCCGGCACCCGGGGGGAGCGCGCCCACTGCTGTTGCTCGCTCTCGGTGCAACAGATCGTTGAACCGGTCGCCATGCTCGAGCATGAATTGGAGCGATGACTGCTTGGTGACCAGATCGATCAGGCTCGGGTCGGCGTCGATCTCGAGGAAGTCGGCGACTCTTGCTACGGTCGGTCGGAGGTCTTCTTTCATCACCTCGTACGAGAGCAGCAAGACGTTGGCCGCGTCGCGCTGGCGCCACCAGGACTCAATGTGAGTCCAGTAGTCCTTGCCGCGCTCGCGGTTCAGGTGAAAGGCGACGTACTCCTCGATGGTCACCGAGCCCGGCTCGAACATCCAGCCTTCGTAGAACCGGTAGTACGAAATCATGACACTGCGAGGCTCGCGGAACGAGACGATGTAGCGAGCGCCCTTGGGCACGTCGATGTACGAGAAGTGGCTCTTGAACGCTCGGGGCCGCCAGCCTTGATCGGCGTTGAGGTCCAAGCCGAGCGCGTCTGCGACCTCGATCCAAGGGCTGATCCGCGAGATGTCGTCGAAATCCATGTCGCCTCCAGAGCGGAGGCCATGCACGATCTGCTGCAGCCATGTCGTGCCTGACTTGCTCCACGGACTGATGATCACGTCATCAGGCTCCGGCTGGAACGCGCGGCCGCTTTCGAAGGTGCTTGGCGGGAAGATCAGTGCCTTGGCGGCAATCATCTCTTCGAAAGAGCGGGGGAGTTGAGTTGCTGAGATGTACGGGGAGACTAATGGTGGCGGCCGACGACGCGGCCGGCCCGGGGGGGAGAGTCAGAGGTGCGATCATGTGCATGTGGAAGTGGGTGAGCACATTGAGGCGCTTCGTGACGCCGGTCGACGTCTGCTCGACGTGGTCGCCGGGGCCGATCTTGATGCACCCGTTCCGCCGTGCCCCGGCTGGGACGTGCGTGAGCTGGTTCGCCATCTTGGAGGGGTTCACCGCTGGGCCACCCGCTACGTGTCGGAAGCACGCACTGCGGTCATCGATGCCGACCTCGATGAGATCGTGCGCCGCTGGCCAGGCGACGCCGAGCTGCTCGACTGGTTCGCGGACGGACACCAGACGCTGCTAGATGCGCTCGTGAATGCCCCACCGGATCTGGATTGTTTCACGTTTCTGGAGGCGCCCTCGCCGCTCGCCATGTGGGCTCGGCGCCAGGCTCACGAAACATCGATCCATCGGGTGGATGCCGAGTCCGCGGTGGGCGCGGTCACGCCATTTCCGACCCGCCTGGCGTCCGACGGCATCGATGAGTTGGTTACTGCTTTCATCACCCGGCCCGGCCGCGGGCCGCGCTCTCCGAGCGAGAAGAGCCTCGCGGTCGTGCCTCGCGACGATCCG
>JAOTWK010000596.1 GCA_029862935.1 Gemmatimonadota bacterium
CCCCGCGATGAGCCTCGTCGACGCACCGACACTGACGGCTGACGGCTACTGTCACTGACACTGTTAACTGAGCGAACGCAAGGGCTTCGTGCAGTGGACGATCCGTGTTTGACCGCCAACGTGTGGTGTGTCAACGGGGCAACGGAAAGTGCCAAAGAAACCCGAACACGGCACGAAAATCCTCTTCGTCGGCCTCGGGGCCGGACAGCGGGATCCTCACCGACGCGCCCAGCTCCCAGGCTTCGACGAACTCCCAGCGGAACCCTGGTGCCACCCACCTTGATCACGTTCGGCTTCACGAAGGGCCGCCGTACGTCCTCCGGTTTCTCTCCCCTCACCTCAATGGCGCTCAGCATGCTGCGGCTTGGGGGACTGGTCAAGTCGATCTGAGGGCGTGCGGTGGGCAGGGTGGGACCGCGTTCTTGCGTTCACCTTGAACGACGCACGATCCTTCCCGCATGGAATTCCTCAACTTCGTCATCATCCTGGTGACCGCCTGGCTCTTGTGGCGGCGGCCGGAACAGGAACGGCTCGCGTTCGGGCTGCTGATCGTGAGCTGTGTCCTCATGGCCGTGCTGTTTCTCATCGGGACCCACACGTCGCTCGTGCCGGGGGTAAACCTGTGACGCTCCTGTCGCAGGACCGGCTGCGCACGGTGCTCGCATGGGTGGTGATCGCGCTGATCGCCGTGCCGGTAGGCAGCGCGGTGTGGCTTGGCGTGGTATATGGCGAGTCGCCCTGCATCCTCTGCTGGGCGCAGCGGACGTCGATGGTGCTGATCGCCCTCGTGGGCCTGTTCGTGCTGCGCTACGGCCCCAGGCCCCGGTACATCGGCATGGTGGTGCTGCTCGGCACGTGGGGCGTGTACATGGCATTACGCCACTCGGGGCTCCACCTGGCGCGCGATGTGGGCCAGGGTTTCGCCGCGCCGTACTTCGGCATCCACACGTACGCCTGGGCCGGGTTCATCCACTTCGTGGTGTTGGTCGTGGTCGCAGCACTGCTCCTACTCCTGCGCGAGGACGCACCGAGTTACGGGTCGCGCGAGCCCGGGCGCGTAGGCCGGTTCGCGATCGGGTTGTTCATGGTCGTCGTCGGCGCCAACGCGCTGCAGGCGTTCATTACCACCGGCCCACCTCCATACATCGGACAGGCCGATCCGGTGCGGTTCTCGCTCAATCCCCGGCATTGGGTGTGGATGTACGAGGACGAGGTGCGGGGGCGGATCTCGTTGCGCGGATCATGGACCGTGCCGAGACCCGATCCCGCCGCCGTCGAGGTCGACACCAATCCCGCCAACGGACCACTCGCGAACCTGCCAGTGCTTGACGTCACGCGTCGGCTCACGATTAGTGCGCCGCTGGACGGAACCCTCACGGGGCTGGCCCACGATGCCGCCACCGGCCGATTCCTCGCGGTGACCGACCACCACGGCGTGTACGTGCTCGACAGCACGCTCGCGCGCGCCGAACACCGCGTGCTGCTGGACCACCAGTACAGCATCGATCTCACCCCGCTCGCGGGGGCGGCCTTCCTGGGCGACACACTCGCCGTGCTGGCCACCAACAAGAGCTACCTCCTGCTCCGGCCCGATCCTACGGCGGACGCCGACCGCGAGTGGCGGCACTTCCGGGAGACTGACGGTGGCGTCACAGAGCTTCGCCGGTCGAGGTTTGCTACCGAGCGCGCTCGCCAGATGTATGTGTTGTCACTGGCCTACGACCGAGAGGCGGATGAGTTGATCACCGTCACTGTGCCGTCGCCGCGGCACCGGCGTCTGGTGGTGTCGCGGTTCGCCCGCGAGGACCGTCTGCTCGCGTCCGAGTTCGAGCCGCGCCTCTCTGCGGACCTCGCGCCGAGCGGACCCGATCGCTCGCTCGCGGAGTACGCCGTGACCGGCGCCGTCGCGGTGGACGGCGTGCTCTACGCGGTGAGCGCCGCGTACTCCACACTGCTGGTGATCGATCTCCAGGCGAAGCTCGTGAGGGCGGCCTACGCCGTGCCGGGGATCGAGCGCCCTGTGGGGCTCGCGGCGCGCGGGTCGCATCTGCTGGTGGCACAGGCGGACGGCAAGATCGCGGTGATCGAGTGGGAGGAGGGGACAGCGACCGCTCGTGACCTGGCCGCGTCGGCAGCGCCTCGGTGAGCCAATGGCCGTAGTTGGAAGGTAGCTGTGCTCAGAGTCGGCCTCTTCGTGACTCTCTCCGCCGTGCTGGCCTGGGTATCACGAGCCTCCCTCAAGGAGGTGCGTTCTCATGGCTTCTATCGCTTCTTTGCCTGGGAGTGCGTTCTGGGTCTCTTCTTCCTCAACTTCATCAGCATCCGGCAGTGGTTTGGCGATCCGGTTTCGGTCCGCCAATTCATCTCCTGGTTCCTGTTGGTGGGCTGTATTGTCCCAGCTATCTCCGGCGTCCACGCATTGCGTGTTCAGGGCAAACCCAGTGTCG
>JAOTWK010000597.1 GCA_029862935.1 Gemmatimonadota bacterium
GAATGCGGTGGCATCGGCGGCCCTGGTCTCGACGCTCCTGCCTGCGTTCGAATCGATCGGTGGGCTGACCACCGATCTCACGTTGCTGGAGCTGTCGGATCCCGATCGGCCGCTGCTGCGACGACTGGCCACGGAGGCGCCCGGCACGTACGCGCACAGCGTGTCCATGGCGAATCTCTGCGAGGCCGCGTGCAACGCGATTGGAGCCCACGGCCTGCTGGCCAGAGTGGGGTGCTACTACCACGACGTCGGGAAGGTGAAGAAGCCGCAGTTCTTTGTGGAGAATCAATCGCCGGGTGCCAACCCGCATGACAAGCTCAAGCCCGAAGTGTCGGCGGGGATCGTGCGGAACCATGTACGGGACGGGTTGCAGTTGGCCGAGGAGCATAAGCTGCCGGCGGTGGTGAAGCGATTCATCTCCGAGCACCACGGGACGATGGAGATCTCTTACTTCCTCGATCGAGCCCGCAGCCGCAACGGTGGTGAGAAGGTAAACGCCGAGGAGTTCCGGTATCCCGGCCCGAAGCCACACTCCGTCGAGACCGCCGTGGCCATGCTGGCGGACGGCGTCGAGGCCGCGGTGCGCGTGCTCGACGATCCGACACCCGAGAAGCTGAATGACGTCATCGAGCACATCTGCGAGCACCGCATTGCCGTCGGACAGCTGGAGGAGGCGCCGTTGACGATGGCGCAGCTTGCCCGTGCGCGGAACGAGTTCATTCGAGTGCTCGGCGGCGCATTCCACAATCGAATCGACTATCCGGCCTCGAGCGGGGGGATCTACGCGGACTGGGAAGCCCGATCGGAAGCGTGACATTCGAGTGGCGAACCCCGAGCTCGCTGCGGAGGCCGATCCGGCGACGGTCGAGTTCTGGGCGCGTCAGGTCCTCGATGGTGAGGGACAGGATGTGGTGTCGCTCAGCGTCACGTTCCTGCCCGAGACTGAGATGCAGCACCTGAACGCCAGCGCCCGCGGCCGGGACCACGCCACCGATGTGATCGCGTTTCGCCTCACGCACGTCGATCGGTTGGCCGGCGACATCTACATCTGCCCGGCCATGGCGCGGCGGGATGCCGCTGCGGAACGGGTGCCGACGCGTGAGGAGCTCCTGCGGCTCGTCGTGCACGGCGTGCTTCACGTTGTGGGGCACGATCACCCCGAGGGAGAGGATCGTACGAGTTCGCCCATGTGGATACGGCAGGAAGACTACGTTGCGCGGCTCGCCGCCGCCGGTGATCGTGAACGCTGACACCGTTGGGATCGTGAGTGCTGCCGTGGCCATCGGTGCCGCACTCTGGGCGGCGCTCCTGGCGGTCGCCCAGGAGGCACACTCGGTGTCTCGATCGCTGGGCCAGGCGCCGACCACTTCACGCGATCCTGTCCCCCTGGAGCGCGCACTGCAGACGAGCCGGCTCGGGCTCGTCCTCATTGCGGCGACGGCTGCGTCACTGGCGGCGGCATGGTGGACACGTCCGCTGCCTGAGGCGCTCTTCACTGTCCTGGTCACGGTGGCGTTTCTCTTCGTGGTGTCCGACGGACTGCCTCGCGCGGCCGGGGTGTTGCTGCCACGCCTCTCGGCGGCGGCGGCCCCATTGGCCAGAAGGAGCCTGCTACCGTTCCGCCCGCTACTCGGACTCGTTGCTGCTGTCGAGCGCGGCGGCGCGTTCCTGCTGCCGCGGTCAGAACCCGCACGACCGGTGGTGGGCGAAGAGGAGCGGGACATGCTCGCGGGGGTGATCTCACTCCGTGACACGACGGTAGCGGAAGTGATGACGCCGCGCCTGGACATCCTGGCCGTCGCGACCGACGCCGAGTGGCACGAAGTGGTCGAGCAGCTTCGCCGGAGCGAGCATCACCGCATTCCCGTGTGCGGCGCGGATCTCGACGACATTCACGGCATCCTGTATGCCAAGGACCTCACGGCGGCCATCGCCGGCATTGCCGAGCGTCCCGCGCAATGGCAGAGCCTCGTGCGGCCTGCGCAGTTCGTCCCCGAATCGAAGTCGCTCACGGCACAGCTGCGCGAATTCCAAGGGAGCTCGGCTCACCTCGCCATCGTGGTGGACGAGTTTGGCGGGACCTCGGGTCTCGTGACGCTCGAGGACGTCCTGGAGGAAGTCGTCGGGGAGATCTACGGTGAATACGACCGCGAGGAGATTCCTCCGGTCGTCCGGGAGGGCGAAGACCGCTTCTGGGTAGAGGGAACCGTCACGTTGGACACCTTGAGCGAGCTGTTGAACACCGAGTTCGAGCAGGAGGAGGTGAGCACGGTGGGCGGCCTCGTGTACTCGGAGCTTGGGCGCGTCCCGCGGCCCGGTGAAGAGCTGCGGATTGGGGACTTCCGGGTGGTGGTCGAGCGAGTCGAGCGTCGCCGCATCCAGCGCGTCTACTTCGAGCGTCAGGGCGAGGGGGCGGAGACGGCCGCCGAGGAGCCGGCATGATTG
>JAOTWK010000598.1 GCA_029862935.1 Gemmatimonadota bacterium
GGCTGCACGCCAGATCGCCGCCGCCGTCCGAGCGGTTGTCGAGCAAGCCGGCCGCGCGGCCCCCCCGCAGGTCGTGGTCGCCGGCCTTGCAGGCGCCCGACGGGAGCAGGTACAGACACGAGTTCGAGACCTCGTTGTCGAGCAACTGGGTACAGAGACCGCGGTCCACATCACGACGGACGGGGCCGTCGCCTTGGAGTCGGCCTTTGCCGGGCAACCCGGAATCGTGGTGTGCGCGGGCTCGGGCTCCATCGCGTACGCGCGTGATACTGAGGGCGGGGTGTGGCGCGCGGGAGGACACGGATGGCGCATCGGCGACGAGGGCAGTGGCTACGCGTTGGCGCGCGCCGCCCTTTCCGCGGTCGGGAAGGCACTCGATGGAAGGGGTCGCGACACGACGCTCGCCGTGCGGCTGAGCCGCGCCGTCGGAGTCGAGTCAGCCAACGATCTCGTCGGTTGGTCGCTCGAAGCCAGTCCGTCGCAAGTCGCGGCGCTCGCCCACGAGGTGGTGAACGCCGCGGCAGACAACGATGACGTGGCACAGGCACTCGTCGGCCAGGCCGCACACGATCTGGCGAAGCACGTCGAGGCTTTGTTACCCCGACTCGACCAGCCAGATCGGATACGCGTGGCGCTCGCGGGGGGACTGCTCACCGAGGGATCGAAAGTACGCGACGCCCTGATCGACGTGCTCGCAGCGGCGCATCCGGACCTCATGATCTGCTCGGAGCCAGTGGACCCGGCGGTCGGTGCGTTGCGGCTCGCCGCCCGACTGCCCTAGCCCGCTCCTTGCGGCGCCGACGCGCTTCCATCTTCCACACGCCGCCCCAGCACCCGGACGACCAACCAGATCACGATCGCCCCAGCGACAAGCGACACCCACGGCGGCAGGCCGTAGGCCGTCGGGAGATCACCTAAGAACATGCCGATGAACGCCACTAAGAGCGCGTAGGGCAGCTGGGTGCGCACGTGGTCCACGTGATCGCAGCCGGAGGCCATCGAGCTCAATACCGTCGTGTCGGAGATCGGCGAGCAGTGGTCGCCGAAGATCGACCCGGCCATCACCGACGAGATCCCCCCAAGGAGAATCGTGTGCGAGAAGGGATCTCCTCCAGCCAACCCCGGGTCCAGCGCCACCGCCAGTGGAATGACGAGGGGCAGCAGGATGGCCATCGTGCCCCAGGACGTGCCAGTCGCAAACGAAATGAGCGCCGCCACGACAAACACCGACACCGGCAGCAAGCCGACGGGCATGCGCTCGGACAGGGCGCTCGATAGGAAAGGTGCTGTCTCGAGCGCGTTCGTGACTTCACCCAGCGACCACGCCAGCACGAGGATCACCATGGCCAGCATCATCGCGCGCAGCCCGCCAAGCCATGCAGTGATGGCTTCCGACAGCTTGAGAATGCGCTGCCCAACGGCGAGCAAGATCGCAACGGTCGCGCCGAGCAGTGATCCCCACAACAGCGTACTGAACGGATCGGCGCGGCCCAGGATGTTGGAAAGCGTCGCCGCCTCACCCTCTCCCAAGCCGCGGTATCCTGTGTACAGAAGGCCAATGACTACCGTCAGCACCACGGCCATGACGGGAGCCGCCCCATTCCACCATCGAAGCGGTGTCCCCGGTGGGGCCTCGGCCAACTCCGCACTCGTGTCGGACGCCAACTGTGCCCCGGGGCGGAACAGTCCGCCACCCGACGCCGCACGCCGTTCGGCGTGAAGCATGGGCCCGAAGTCCCGGCCCGTGAACAGCAGCACCCCAACGAGAAAGACCGCAAGCAGTGGGTAAAACAGAAACGGAATGGTACGGATGAACACGCCGAACGGCGACGCCGCCTCGAGTGCGCTGGCGAGCGCCGGATCTCCGACGTGCTGCTGGGCGGCAAGACGCAACCCGTCGCCGATCAGTCCGATCTCGAAGCCGACCCACGTCGAGACAAACACGATCACCGTGACCGGTGCCGCCGTAGAGTCGACGATATACGCGAGCTTCTCGCGGGAGATCTTCAGTCGGTCCGTGAGCGGGCGCATCGTATTGCCCACGATCAGCGTGTTCGCGTAGTCATCGAAGAAGATGGCGATCCCGGCGAGCCAGGTGGCGAGCTGTCCACGACGACGTGACGTGGCCATCGGCGTCACCGCGTTCACGATCGCGCGGGTCCCACCCATCCGACTCATCACACCTACCATGCCTCCCAACATGAGGGAGAAGATCACGATCGCGGCGTGATCGGGATCGGCCAGTGCCGGACGGACGAACCGATCGATCGTCATGAGGATCGCGGCGAAAGGGTTGTAGCCCGCCAAGAACAGACATCCGAGCCAGATCCCTACGAAGAGACTGCTCACGACTTCGTGGGTGATGAGTGCAAGCAGAATGGCCATGACCGGTGGCAGAATGGAGAACCACGATGGGATCAGCGGCCGTGCGATGTCCGAGCTT
>JAOTWK010000599.1 GCA_029862935.1 Gemmatimonadota bacterium
CAGGGACGCCGGATCAACAACACCAGTGGCAATAGCAGGCTGAGCACGATCAGCACTGGGGTGTCGTGCCGGGAGAAATGGGCAGCGAGTAATAGCGCGCTGAGGATGACGGGCGCCAATCGGATGAGCATCGAAACCTCGAGGTAGTAACCGGTTCGGGCTCTTGCCTCTACTGCTCGTGGAAGAAGCGTGCAACGACAGGTGTGCGATGATCGTCATCCTCACGCGCGAAGGTCAGAGACAAAGATCCGTCACCCCCACCTTGGAAGAACAGCACGGTCACGGCGTGATAACCCGCCTGCAGTGCAATCATGCCTTCCCGCTCCGTCGCACCGTGAGGGCCGTCGTGGTCCACCACGAGGTCATCGCCGATCAGCAGCCTGCTCCCATCGTCGGAGGACAAGAAGAACGTGTAGAGGCCATCGAGCGGCACACGAACATATCCAGTGAAGACGAGCCCGAACTGCTCTTCCCGGGCATCGGGCTGGAGTTCGATGTCACTCGCGATACCCCCGGCGATCGGTGTCAGCGCCGATAGTGCGTTGACCGTGCTGACGGGCTCGTCAATCTCGTAGTACCGGTACCGCAATCCCGGTGCGATGCCTCGTGGGTTGATGCGCGCAGCCGGTCGGAGCCTGGTCTTCCTGAACGTAGTGCTGCGCGGAGCGCTCGCCCGACCATCAGGCAAGTACACCCGTGCCGTGATGGTGACACCATCGGGGTCGACCGGCAGGATGACCGGTTCCTCGTAGCGGGGGGAGGTGGGTGTGGGGTCGGTCTCGTCCGTCGTATAGTGGATCGCACCCGTCATCATGTGCGACCGAAGGCGTATGGTGACGTGGTCGTCGAGGGTTATCCGGTCGCGCTCCAGACCTGACACGTGAGGGATCCGGTAGTTGATACCTAAGCGGTCCAACCGAGCGAACTGGCCCGCCAACCGTCGGGAAAAACCCGACCAGTCACGCGCCGAGGGCGGGGACCACACCACCTCGGAGAGCGCCAGCATCCGCGGTACCGCCATATACTCCACTTGGCCTGGTGTCTTCATGTACTCGGTCCACACATTGCCCTGGGCGCCCAGCACGTGTCGTGCTTCGGCCGCGGTGAGCTCCTGCGGCACCGGCTCAAACGCGTAGACCTTCTCGAGCGGAGTGTAGCCTCCGATGGCCAAGGGCTCGAAGGCTGGATCCCCCTGGTAGTAGTCGAAGTACACGTGGCTGTACGGCGTCATGATGACGTCGTGTCCCTGTTTGGCGGCTGCGATACCGCCGACGACCCCACGCCAGGACATCACGGTGGCTTCTGGTGCGAGCCCGCCCTCGAGAATCTCGTCCCAGCCGATCAGGCGCCGCCCGTTTGCGTTGAGGAACCGCTCGATCCGTCGGATGAAATAGCTTTGGAGCTCGTGCTCATCCGCGAGTCCCTCACGACGGATGACGCCCTGTGCCACCTCGCTTTCCTCCCAACGGGTCTTTGGTGCTTCATCCCCACCGACGTGGATGTACGAGCCGGGAAAGAGATCCATGACCTCGGCCAGCACGTCTTCGAGGAACGCGAACGTGACGTCGGTTGGGCAATAGATGTCTGGGTGAACCCCCCATACTGTTGCGACCTCGAAGGGGCCCTCGGTGCACGCTAGCTCCGGATAGGCGGCGAGCGCTGCGGTCGAGTGTCCCGGCATCTCGATTTCCGGGATGATCGTCACGTACCGTTGCCGCGCATAGTCGACTACCTCACGAATCTCGTCCTGTGTGTAGAACCCACAGTATGGCGTTCCGTCCCCCACATAGGGGTCGAAGTTCTTCTCGAGAATCGTCTCTTTCCGACATGAGCCGATCTCCGTGAGGCGCGGGTACTTCTGGATCTCGATCCGCCAGCCCTGATCTTCGGTCAGATGCCAGTGGAACGTGTTCATCTTGTACATCGCCAAGAGGTCGATATAGCGCTTGACGAACTCGACGGGAAAGAAGTGGCGAGCCACGTCCAGATGCATACCGCGGTAGCCGAAGCGGGGTTTGTCTCGGATCTCGACGGCCGGAATCACCCGCGCGCGATCGTCATCTGAACCAGGAACGGGGAGCAGCTGACGAAGTGTCTGGAGTCCGTAGAAGAGACCAACGTGACTCGGTGCGGATATGGTGACAGACGTCGGCCCGACCGACAGCATGTATTGCTCAGAGTTGGCACTTGTCGCGTCAGGTTTGAGGAGCAGCGCCAGCGCACCGGTTGGCGCGGATACCTCGGCCGACGGACTCACCCGCGGTGCGATGCCTATTTCGGTCTGTAGTATCCGGCGGGCGAAGCTGGCAAGGCTCTGGAGTTCACTGTCCCGCACATCGGACAACACAATCTGCGTGATCGCGTCGAGGGCCACCGACCCCGGCCTGGGTTCGATCTCGGTGGGCCGTGGGATGATGCGATAGGCATCGCCGCTCAGCGTG
>JAOTWK010000600.1 GCA_029862935.1 Gemmatimonadota bacterium
CCAACACGCGGAGCGATGGGCTCGTACTGAACACGGTCTGGGGCGGATCGTCCCATTTGCGTGCGATCACTCACGCACGGCTCCTGGTTGGTGCCATTTGAACCAAGGAGCACGAAACGTACCACCTGACGTCGGCCCGTCAATACTCCGTAACGTTCTGCCGCAAAAATGCTTACACCGACGCATGCTACGGGTCTCATGTTTGCGACACTACGGGTCGCAGCGCAGAAACCACGAAGTGACGCCCAATCCCATCGGTCCCGGAGGACTCCATGGCGCTCGCCGTTTCGCCCGGCGCGAAGTTGTCGACCTCGGCAGGTGCCGGCGGTCGCAGCGACGCCGCGATGCCGGCACGACGGCGGGTGCGCTGGGAAACGGGTTCGATGGCCGAGCGTCCGGGAGACGCGTTCGGTGAGACTGTGCGGGCCATTGCCGAGGCCGTATCGGCAAAGGATGCGTGCACGCGCACGCACTCGCGTCGCGTTGCGCGTTATGCCGCGGCATTGGCCGGCGAGCTGGGGGTTGGGAGTCACAGCGTCAGGGAGATAGGATTCTGTGGTCTCCTGCACGACGTGGGAAAGATCGGCATCCCAGACACGGTGCTGTGCAAGGCGGGACCCCTGTGCGATCACGAGATGCGCCGGGTCAGGCGACACCCCGTCATTGGCGAGCGAATCCTCGGGCCTCTGCTGCGCACACATCCGCGGATCCTCGCGGCGGTTCGCTGGCACCATGAACGGTTTGACGGCACCGGCTTTCCCGACGGCCTATGCGGAGAAGAGATCCCGCTCGAGGCGCGGATCGTGGCGGTCGCCGACGCATACGACGCGATGACGTCAGAACGGCCGTACCGCCCTGCGCTTTCCGTGCGGTGCGCTGTCCTCGAGCTGCGCCGCTGCAGCGGCACTCAGTTCGACCCCACGTGTGTAGCGGCGTTCTTGAGGCTGCTCGACAGGATTCGTCGTACCGTGTGTCAGACACGGCGACGGGCTGCCCGCCGCTGGCGGGTCGTGGCCCGCCGTGGTGAACGGCCGGGGGCACGTCGAACGGCGGCAGGCAGCACTGTGCGCCGATACCCCCACCAGGGGGGCGCCGGCGGCCATGCAACTCCTCAGGACATCGGCCCAGGCTCTCGACTGCCCGCGGTGTCTCGGAGAAAGGTGCGTCCCCGAGCGCCTCCCCCAGCTCGGAGGAATGAGTACAACCGATCCCTCAACGATGGGGAAAGCATGCGGGCCATCTATGCGTGCGGATGCGTGTTCTCCGGCACCGATTGTGAAACCGGCGCCGTGGAAATCACCACGCACTTCTGTCCGATCCACGAGGCGCACCATCTCGCCATCGACGCCCGGCGCCCCAACCCGGCGCCGCGCCACGACGCGCCCAGGAGCCGTTCTCACCTCGAACCGGCCCCATGCGCCGCCTGACGATTACCGGTCATCGGCCAAGGAGCTTTCAGAGCTCAGAAGATCAATTAGATCTCCTAGCCTATCGTATTATTCAACAAGAGGTTACGAAGATCACTTCAATTGTCGACTTGGCTGTCGCACCTGGCTTCCACCTGGCGTGGTCTGCCCCAATCGCGGTTCACTTCGCCGCCGTCGAGCAGCTGACGGGGTCTGCTACTGAGCATCCCGGCGCCTGCGACATCACCGTGGCTTGCTGGTCGGAAATCGGTGGCCCAACTGAAGAAGAGCCCTGCACATTGTCGGTGCAGGGCTCTCGAGTGCCCGAGGACGGAGTCGAACCGTCACGGGGTTGCCCCCACGGGATTTTGAGTGCTTTAGCTCTGACAGACTATCCGTATGCAATTGTGACTATGTGAGTCTACGTCGTGAGGTTACGGATGCATCTCCAAATGGAAACCCTTGGATAACCACGGATAGTCACGGAAGGTTTAGCCACCCTTTAGCCACACCACGACATCACAAACCTTGTGTGCCATCCCGCCGGACCCCCGCGAGGCGGCCCTGCCCTGGGCGTATGCACAGGATACCAGGGCGCACGGGACTGCTGCTCCCGTGGAGGTCGAGACGGCTAGAAAAACCGGGGCCCCTCAGATTGGGGTGGCTAAAGAGGGGCTTACCGTTCGCCGCCGTCCGTGGACGGTACGACATATACGACCCTACGGCGCCAGCCGACCCGAGCATTGCAGTGAGTGGCGCGGGCGCAGCGGTTTTGGTGGTGATTGGCCGAAAGCCCCGAACGCCGCGTGACGCTCGGGACCAGGACAGGCGTGTCTTCTGGTCACCGGGGGGACGCGACCACCATGTTAGCTATCCCGACGACGTTGTCTGTGTTCGCGGCGATGACGACCGCGCCGCTGGCGTGAGCCGTCACCAGCCCAGCGTTGTTGACCGAGGCTATCGCGGCATTGGATGACGACCACGCGAACATCTTGTTGGGGACCATGCCTCCGCTGGAATTGTACGCGGACG
>JAOTWK010000601.1 GCA_029862935.1 Gemmatimonadota bacterium
AGTTCGAGGAAATCATCCTGGCCTGCCTGGAAAAGGACCCCGATCGGCGTCCGCAGTCTGCCAACCATCTCGATGCATCGCTGGCGGCCTGTGACCCCGACGAAACTTGGACGCCACAGCGCGCCGGTGCCTGGTGGGACCTGCACCATCCGACACCCGTGTTGGGAGAGGAGTCTGCAGAAAGACTGCTGCGGGTCGTCTGAGCCAGGATTGCCGGCCATCGCGCCGGTGCAAGTCGGCGGTCTCCGCACCCCTCGCTTCGAGCCGTCCCCTTCACCATTTCGACACGCCCAACGCCTCGCTTCGGGTCACTCCGTACCGCTCACCCGGTCCGACCAATGAAAAGCCGAAAGACCCGACTCTCGGGGGGAGAATCCGCGTGAGTCGCGTCACAACGCGGCCGACCGTCAAATCGTACCTTCGTGCTCACCATGAGCGCGCTTCCTCCCGGCGTCTTGGTCGGCGTGGCTGCCGAACTGCAGCAGCTCCGCCGACCAGCACAGCCCCGCCCCGTCCGAACGACGGCCCCAACCGGATCAGCTCCGTCCCGAGCCGCCGTTCCCAGCTCGGGCCGCACGATCTTCGGGCGGCATCCGGCACACGCACTCCTTGCCTTAGTGTGGCTCGTGGTTGCCGCGGCAACGTTGCTCTGGGGAATCGACTACTACGTGATTCCCTTGCCCGACCGGCCGTACTCAGCATTGCACGAGACGCTCAAGCCCTCCGGGCTCATCGGGCTCGGGTACGGGATCGTTGGCGCGCTCATGGTATTCATTGGCGTCTCCACCTACTCCCTGAGGAAGCGCATCCGTTTTCTCGCCCGCGTTGGCAAGCTGAGAAACTGGCTCACCTTCCACATCTTTCTCTGCACGCTGGGTCCGTATTTGGTGCTGCTGCACACCAGCTTCAAGTTCGGCGGCATCGTCTCGATCGGCTTCTGGGCCATGATGACGATCGCCCTGAGCGGCTTATTCGGTCGGTACGTCTACGTCCGCATTCCAAAGGCCATCAACGGACATTTTCTCTCCCTGCAGGCCATCGAACAGGAGCAGCGGCAGTTGCTGGCGACCATCGCGCTGCGCTCCGGCCTCGCGCAAACCGACGTCACTGAGATCGAACGCGTCGCGAGGCGTCGCACCGTCGACATGTTCCTGGCGGCACTCGTCCTGTCGTTTTGGTACGACCTCACGGCGGGCTCCCATCGGAGGAAGATCCAGCGCTTGCTCGCTCGAAAGGGAGTGCCGCCAAAGACCCGCGCGGGCGTTGCCCGGCTGTTCCTCGAAGAGATCGAGCTGCAGCAGCAGATCGCCCTGCGGAAGCCGTTTCTGCAGATCTTCAAGTTCTGGCACCTGTTCCACGTGCCCCTGAGCATCGTGGTGCTCTTGGTCATCCTCCTGCACGTCGGCGTGGCGGTGGCGCTGGGGTACACGTGGATCTTCTAACCCCTCACGCGATCACTATTCATGGGTCGCCAACCAGCGCTGCTCCGCCTTCAGAGCCCGGCCACTCGTGGCGCCGGACCTGGCGGAGGTCCATCCTCCGCCCCGCGTGCTGGCTGGTCATCGGAACCAGTATGCTCCTGATTCCGTGGAGCAGTGCCTCGGCACAGCTGTTCTCGCCCGGGAAACTCTCGCGTCCCCACACCGAGTTGGAAGGAGTGCGCAACTGCACCAAGTGCCATCAGCTGCGGGAGCGCGGCGTGGCCAACGCGAACTGCCTCGAGTGCCACACGCCGCTCCGGGATCGGCTTGCCGAGCAGAAAGGATTCCACGCAACCGTGCGTGATCAGAACTGCGGCGAGTGCCACAAGGATCACTTCGGCCTCGAGTTCGACGCCATCCGTCTCGACACCGCGGGGTTCGATCATGAGAAAACCGGCTACCAACTGAAAGACGGCCACGTCGACGTCCCCTGCAGGGACTGCCATCAGCCAGCATTCATCACAGCGGCGGATGTGAAGCGCTTCAAGGCTGAGCACGGCGCGATCGAAGAGACCCTGCTCGGCGTCGGCACGACATGCGGGTTGTGCCACCGCAAGGACGATCCCCACAAGGATCAGTTCCCTCGTCGCCGCTGTGAGGAGTGTCACGTGGAGACGACGTGGGACGACGTCGACCGATTCGACCACGGCGCGACGCGCTATCGCCTCACGGGTAAACATCGGGACGTCGACTGTGGGGACTGTCACGAGCCAACCGGCAGGAAGAAGGGACAGGCGCGCTACGCAGGGCTCGACTTCGCGAACTGCACTCCCTGCCATGACGACGTTCATTCCGGATCGCTGGGACGCGAGTGTGCCAGATGTCACGTCACCTTGGACTGGCACCGGCTGGTCCGATCCGACATCGAGCGCGACTTCGACCACGACGACACCGAGTTCTCTTTGCGCGGCACACATGGCGACGCGGAGTGCAAAGTGTGCCATAGTCTCGCG
>JAOTWK010000602.1 GCA_029862935.1 Gemmatimonadota bacterium
CTGGAGTGTGACGCACAAGTGTAATTACGGTAGAAACGCCGCGTGAACTGAACAGGCGTTCAGCCTGAGATTTGCGGCCAGATTGTCCCCAACGGCAAGCTCTGCCACGAGGGACAATCTGGCCCGATTTTTTTCGTGCACCGAGGCAGCCGGCAGGCAATTATCGGCTGGAAGCAACTCACTGAGCGAATTATGGAACGCCAATCGATGGCTCTGCGTTCGTTGGGCCGTATCCGCCAGAGCCGCCGCAGCATCGCCCTCGTGATAGTGCTCTGGGTTATTACCCTACCTGCGCTGACCGCGGCGAGTTTCTCAAGCAAGGCGCCGCGATTCGGCGGAGGTCGCACTATAGCATGGGCGCAAACTGCTGATTATCCGTACATCTCTTTTTATTGACCGTGACCACCCGATCAACGGCAGAGTCCGTTTTGGGTCACACCTTGCCGTCATAGCGCCTTCGGATTTACGTCCGGATTCAAGGGTAGAGCCGACGAAACGGGGCAGGACTTCTGCTTTCCGCCCATAACTCACCGTCGCGGCCGGCGCCCTTCGACGAGAAATCTTAGCCAACAGCAAAAGTAGGTACGATACTCTACTTCCGTCGGATCTGATCGATGAACATTTTTTAACCCTTATTCTGCACTGTCCCCCTTTATTCGAATGCCATCGAGGAGGCCATGCGAAGCAAACCAAGGTTGGGGCCGTTCACAGCGTCCATCGCTGTGGTCTTCGCGGCGCTTGCCATGGCTGCAACGTCAACCTCTACCGAAACGTCGAGGCTTCGGATCGCGGGGCCGGCGTGGATGCTGTCGGCGGACAATCCGCTGAAGCAAGGGCTGCCCTATGACGGCTCCGTCGAGGTCGAGCTTCCGGGCATTCGCTACGATCCGCCCGTCGAGATTCCCACGCGGCCGCGAGATTGGCCGCCCCCGCCCGACGTGGCGGAGGTCGACCAGATCCTGGCGCATTTGCGAGACGAGCTGGAGCTCGACGGCCGAGTACTGCTCCACGGCGTGGCATACTATATGGACTTCCTCGTCGCGCTGGTCGCAGTCGAGGAGGCAAGCTCGGAGCCCTGGCGCGCCTTCGCCCTCGTCGATGTCCCGAGCGAGGGCTGGCAGCACAGCGCGGCGGCTCTGCGGGAGCCGGTGATCGAGGTGATCTTCCAGGGCTGGAGGGAGAGCGGCTGGATCAAGATGATCCCACGTGACGCGGCCCCCGCCGAGTGACGACGGCGCGGCATCACCGGAGATCTGGTGACGGGATAACTGGGGAGAGACAAAAGATAGCGCCGCGCTCATCACGCACCGTGGTGACATAGTTGGACCCAAGGCGCTCATAGGCGCGGCTGGTCATGATCTGCGCTCTTCGCGATGAACGCATGTCATGGGATTTCAGCACTGATGTGCTGAGGGCGGCGGCGAAAGGGCTGCTTAGGGTCACGAGCCGACCTTTTGCGCACCTGCTCAGAACATCTGCTGTTGAGGGTTAAGCAGACGAAATCGGCGCGAAAGCGGACTTGGCACGGGGCACCATGGCGCGGCCCACGGCAAGCTCCTGCACCGCGTCAAGACAGCAGCACCGGCTGGCGCAACGGCGGCTTCACGCACTGAGCCTGGTCCGCAGCGCGGTTGTGAGATTCCTCACACGGGCCGCTGCTAGGAACGTATATAACGCGGCGAGTGGGCGAGGCGCGGAAGAAGGAGCAGCAAGATGAGACAAACCATGCTCATGGCCATGGCCGTCGTTCTCATTGCAGCAACGGCGGGATGCGCAACCAAAATCCTCGACGCACGGTTTTCCAGCGGGTCCGGAACCCCGCACGGCCCTATCCCGTTCGACCCGAGTGACGATCACATTTCCGTGCTTAATCAGCAAAACCCCGTGCTCACAGCGGGCACGCTGGTCTTTAGCGCTGCCTCTGAGGCCACGACGTCTTATTTCACCCGGCCTGTTGCGAAAACCAGTTCCACCAAAACTATCTATTGGGAGGGTCACCTACAGTCCGGCGCCGGTCCAATTGCTTCCTTCGTGACGGCGTATCACACCGTAGGCAACACGTTCCCAACCAATCCGCTCGAACTCCGAATCACGAACAACGAGGTCAAGCTGATTGGACCACCACCAAACAATACCGTGCTTCATACCGCATCACTCGTTCCGAACACCCCGCACGATGTCTTCATCAGTCTGCGACTCGGCACCGGGACTTACAGAATTACCATTCAGCAACCCGGCGCGCCGGAGATCGTGTGGCAAGGGTCGCTACCGCAGCTAACGGCGAACTACATAAAAAGCCAGCCTCGACTTCTTCTCATGACCAGTTTTGCACCCGGGGCAACGGGCACCTATACCATGGACAATGTTCTGATACGCGAGAAGGACTAGCATGCTTCGTGCCGGTGACGCGAATTCCCTCGCCTAGTCATGCCC
>JAOTWK010000083.1 GCA_029862935.1 Gemmatimonadota bacterium
ACGGTGATCTCCGGGCGCGGGCGATTGGGGCTCTCGACGGCATGGGGGGCGGCAACGTGTCTGCGGCAGGCAAGACCGATCGTACCTCCACGAGTGCCGTCTCACCCTCGAGGGTCTCGATGCGTCCATCGGCATGTGCCACTTCCACCGGCGGCATGGACACGCGTTGCACTCCCGACTCGAAGAACGCCACCCGGTACACCAGCGTCACGTCGCCCTCTGCATAGCTCCACCGGGGAGCTTGGAGCGGCTCCATGCTCGATGTTGCACCGAGCGGTTGCATGCGAACCCTGACTTCGGGCGTGGCTGCCAGTCGGCGCGTCAGCGTCACCGTGTCTCCGACCGTGACGGCTGTCGGGGTAATACTCCACACCGGGGCCTGAAGCATGAACAGCAGAGCGAGTGAATTCATCGTCGCAACCGCCGAGCCCGCTCGGCAAACGCGCGGTGAAGTGCTTCCGCATACGGTTGATCGGTGCGCAGCGCAATGTGATCGACGTGCGTCTGCTTGAGCGTTCGTGCCCTCCCGAGCCGGGCTTCTTCCGCCGCCATGGCAAGCGCGAGCCGTGTGCCCCCGTGACCGGCATCGACGAGCGCACGCTGGCCACTCTCGGCGTCCTCCAGATCGATCCACCCCGCCTCGGGGAGTCGCATTTCACGCGGGTCATCGACCGTAATGGCCACGACCTCATGTCGGCCGACCAAGCGAATCAGGGGGTCCTCCCACCCCGTCGCCCGGAAATCGGACAAGATGACGACAATCGATCGGTGTCGCAGCAGTCGCGCGGCATAGACGAGCGCGCTTCCGAGGTTGGTTTGGCGATCCAGAGGACGGAAGGCGAGAAGATCGCGGATGATGCGGAGCGCATGGCGCCGACCCTTCGCCGGGGGGACGACGCGATCGATCCCTCCTGAAAAGATGAGGGCGCCCACCCTATCGTTCTGCCGAGCTGCGGCCAAGGCCAAGACCGCCGCTACTTCCACCCCCCGTTCCGCCTTCGTGATTGGTGAGCCGAATTCCTCTGATCCCGAACGATCGACGACAAGGAGCAAGGTGAGCTCCCGTTCCTCGACGAACGTCTTGACGAAGGGCGAGCCCATTCGCGCCGAGACATTCCAGTCAATCGACCGGTAGTCGTCGCCATGCTCGTACGCCCGCACCTCCGCGAACTCCATGCCCTGACCGCGGAAGACGGAGCGATATTCGCCAGAAAACAAGGTGTTGACGAGTCGGCGTGTGTGGAGCTCGATCGTCTTCACCTGGCGCAGCACGTCGGCCCCGACGAGGGCGGACGGTGCCGTCATGGGACGTCCACGGCCTCCAAGATCTTGGCGATCACGCCGTCAGCAGTGACGTCTTCGGCCTCGGCCTCGAAGGTGAGGAGGACGCGGTGGCGCAGAACGTCGGGGGCCATCGCTTTGACGTCTTCCGGCACCACATAGGGTCGCGCGCGAAGGAACGCATGGGCTCGGGCCGCCTGCGCCAGATAGATCGAGGCGCGGGGGCTCGCCCCATAGGCGATCAACGGCCGGACTTCGTGGAGCCCGATCGCCTGCGGGTCACGGGTTGCACGCACGATGTCGATGATGTAATCGACGATCTTTTGATCCATGTAGAGTTCGGTGATCGTGCGGCGGATGGACATGATGTCCTGCGGCTCAGCGACCTGGTCAACGGGAATCTCGTCGCCGCCTGCCATACGCCACAGGATCTCCTTTTCGTCGTCGCGGGAGGGGTAGCCCACGAACACCTTCAGCATGAACCGATCGAGCTGCGCCTCAGGCAGTGGGTACGTGCCTTCCTGCTCGATGGGATTCTGCGTCGCGAGGACGAGGAACGGCTCGTCGAGCCGGTAGGTCTCGTTTCCGATCGTAACTTGCTTCTCCTGCATGGCCTCGAGCAGCGCAGCCTGCACCTTCGCCGGCGCTCGGTTGATCTCGTCCGCCAGAATGATGTTGGCGAACAGGGGGCCGTGCTTCGGGTGGAACTCTCCGGTGCGTTGATCGAACACCATGGTGCCAATGATGTCCGCCGGAAGCAGGTCGGGCGTGAACTGAATGCGCTGGAACGCGGTGCGCACGACATCGGCCACTGTGCGCACGGCAAGCGTCTTCGCGAGCCCCGGCACACCCTCGAGCAGAATGTGCCCTCCCGTCAGCAAGCCAATGAGTAGACGCTCGACCATCAACTCCTGGCCGACCACGCGCTTCCCCACTTCCTGCACGATCGCCGTGGTGAGGTTGGCATCCGACACGCGAACCGGTCGAGCCGTCACCATGCTACCCTCACGTCACACGACGCCCACAATCCCCAACTCATCGTTTGATGCGCTCCCCCCCGTCCTCGAACCGAAAGATCCAGGTGGCAAACTGCGGAGGACTGATTGCTTGCTCCGCTTCGATAGCAAACCAGTCGGTGGCACTGTCAGACCCTCGCGCGCGAGACGCTGCCTGCTCGACCATGCGCTGTGCCCGCCGGATCCACACCGACATGTTGCGCTCTCGCACATCGACCCAGCCGCGCGCACCCGCCTGCTCGAAGTTCCCATCCTCGGGCTGAATGATCACTTTCTCCCCGCGGTACACGTTGTCACCATCTACCACGATCGGAAGGCCGATCGACACGATAGTGGAGCGGAGCTCTGTGTCCTTGGCGACCAGCTGCGCCGCCTCGTCAGCGAGCGAGGGCGCATCGCTTTCCGCCAAGGCCGCTACCGAGGTACGCAACCCCGAAAGGAGAAAGACCTCGTATAGGAGCTTGGTCAGCCTCGGCGGGCCTAGCATCTCGAACGCCACAGACCGAACCCCGTGTTCCCGCTCCAACGCTTCGAGCCGATCGATGGCGGCGGCCCGCAGGAGCCCCGCGTGATAGGTCGGGCCAGCCGTCGCCGCATCGAGTGCCGTGACGATGTCACGCCCCGTGGGACGGCCCAGCAGCTCCGACACGACGTAGTCCGCAACCTCCTCTGGGGTGATGAACTCCATCTGCCGCAACGCCGTCACCGTCTCGAACTCATCGCGCGCAAACAGCCCGTTCTCTCCCAAATCAGCGTAGACCGACTGCAGGATCGTGCCGAGGTCTTTCCATGGCTGCTTCGACCCATCAAACGCTTGTCGGACAGGCACGGGTCGCGGGCAGTCGACCTTCCGAACCGGCAGTCCCTTCTGCCTGATGTCGCCATGAGCGATTTCCTGCCACGCGATCGCCGTGGTCGGCTTGATCTCGATCGTGGCGGGGGCTCCCGGCGTGCGGGCGACAAGGAACAAGAGAAGTGAGTGGGAACCCGCCACCGCAGACTTGGCCAGGAGCATACGCGATGGTCGCTCTTCGGAATGGGTGTACGGGATGTTTAGGCCCATCCCACCCGTGCCGCTCGTCCCGATCTTCACGTAGGCTTCGGTTTCGACGCTGCGCAGGCACTCGAGCATGATCTGAACATGGCGGATGAGTTGCGGCATGGGAATCGACAACACATGCTCTTCGACCAATTGGCGGGTCACCTTGCCCTGCTCCGCCGCCTTCAGGAGGTCCCGCGCGCTGTGGAACACGTTCCGATAGGCAAAGGCGGTCGCCGTATTGATGCAATCGACGACGGCATCGGGCTGATAACGCTTGAACAATTGGTACAGGAAGCTCCGCTCGAGCACATCAGGCGTCATGTCGTCGAGCAGGTCGGCAAGTACCGTTCGCCGGTGAGCAGCGTCCGACATCAAGTTACCCCACCCGAGTTTGGCTACCAGTTCCGGCAAGAAGATGTCGCCCCACTCCGCGTCGATGACGACGTCGCCTGCCCGTGCGCTCAGCCACGCCGCCCCCTGTTGCACCTCCTCCTCGTAGAGCGCAACCAGCACGATGCGGCTCGGACGATGTTCGAGCAGTCTGAGAGCCACGGCGCGGCCCACGAGACCACTTCCCCCCAAGATGAGAACCGTCTTGCCTTGCAGTTCCATGACGTCCCGTCGCTGTTCTAGGCGGCCCGCAGCGCGTCCACCGCCTCACGTTCCCGTTGAGTGAGATGCCGCCACTTCCCCCGCGCGAGCCGCCCCAATCGCACCGGTCCGTAACTGAGGCGGATGAGACGCTCGACCTTCAGGCCCAAGTGCTCGCAGAGTCGGCGGACAATACGATACCGGCCCTCCGCAAGGCCCAAGGTCAACTCGACTGCTTCTTGCTGCTCACGAACGTGGACCTGCACCAACTGCACGGCCCGCCCGTCGATCACGATCCGGCGCTCGAGCCTCTGCCGAATCTCGTGTCCGGAACGCCCGTGCACCAGTACCCGATAGGTTCGCTCCACCGCGTACCGAGGGTGCGTCAACCGGTGCGCACCGATGCCATCCGTCGTGAGTAGCAGTAACCCCGACGTCATGACGTCGAGGCGGCCCACGTAGGTCAGCGCCGCAACCTCGGGTACCAACTCGAACACGGTGGGGCGGCCGCGGGGATCGTGCCGCGACACGACGTACCCCACCGGCTTGTGCAACGCGATCCAGGTGGTGGCGACTGGCTTGACGCGTCGCCCGCGCACGACGATCACATCTCGATCCGGATCCACCGTCGCCCCGATCGTGGCGACTTGCCCATTCACCTTCACGCCGCCACCGCGAATCAGGTCTTCGGCGCGGCGCCGGGAGGCGATCCCAGCCCGCGCAAGTGCGCGCTGGAGGCGCATGCGGCTCACGACTCGGGCACCTCGCGGTGCTCGGTGAGCGGTCGCAGGGCGACCGACAGTTCCTCCAGTCTAGGCAGCTCGTCGAGACCGCGAACGCCGAGATGCTCAAGGAAGAGATCAGTGGTACCGTACAGGAGCGGCCGGCCGAGCCCATCGGCGCGACCGACCACCTCGACGAGGCTACGCTCCTGCAACGACCGCAGCACCCCCTCGACGGTCACACCGCGGATCTCCTCGATGTCTGCGCGGCTCACCGGCTGGCGGTACGCGATCACCGCGAGCGTCTCCAACGCAGCGCGGCTCAGCTTGCGTGGACGTCTAACGAGTTGGGCTTCCGCAACAGCATCGGCAAACTCTCGTCGTGTCACGACCTGGAAGCCATCCGCCACTTCGATCAACTCAACCGCATGGTGCCCCTCATCGTAATGCCGTCGCAGGTCATTGACCGCCGCCGTGATCTCGCTCGCCGCGGTATCGGGCGCGAGTCGGGCCAGCTCTGCCCGAGATAGCGGGTGGGCAGCCGAGAACAACGCGGCCTCAAGCAGCTGCGTAAGCGGATTCACGTCGTATGATGACCGAGTCAAAGGGTTGTCGCTGCGTCAGGCGCACGGCACCGACACGGGCGAGCTCGAGGAGCGCGAGCAACGAGGAGAGCACGTCCACGATCGACGACGTGCCCCCGATGATGTCGAGCAGCGTGAGCTCATCATGGTCCTCGAGCAGGCGACGAATGCGCGCCGTGGCCCCTTCCACGTCCAGCGGGCGCGGGACCACACGATGGAGTACCGGCTCGGGCATGGCCTCGATCGCGCGCTGGACAGCCACCAGCAGCTCCTCGAGCGACAGCGTGACGGGTGCCAGCGGCTGCGGCAACTCATCCGGGATCCACCCGCGGGGGAACCGGCTTCCGTGCCGGCTTGCCTGCTCAGCGAGCCAATCGGCCACTTCTCGGATCTGCTCATACTCGAGAAGTCGACGGACGAGCTCCGCTCTCGGATCTTCCCATCCCTCGTCGTCGAACGGACGGGGCAGCAACAGCTGGATCTTGATGCGCAGCAGCTGCGCCGCCATCTCCAGGTAGTCCGCCGCCTCGTTGAGGCCGAGTTCATGAATCGTCGCGAGAAACTGGTCGGCGATAGTCGCGATGGGGATGTCGGCGATCTCGATCTCCTGCTCCCTGATGAGATGCAGCAGCAGGTCGAGTGGGCCCGAGAACGCCTCCAGGCGCACCACGAACGGGGTGTCCAACGGAGCCAAGAGACGAGCGGTCACAGTCTGCATACGGGGATGGGTCCGATCGCGTGTGGGACCATCACCTCACAGGCAATTTGCTGGAGCGCAAAGGCTGGGGTGAGTAGCGTGTAGAGCACCCCCGGTGCGGCGAACACGAGCAGGAGGAGGACGAGGAATCCGTACCGACCCAAGGTACGGTATCGGGCTGCCCACCGGCCCGGCAGCACGTGATAGAGCACGTGCGACCCGTCGAGCGGCGGCACCGGGATGAGGTTGAAGAACGCCAGGAGCAAGTTGAGCCACACCCCCCAGGTGAACATCCGCTGTACGATCTGGAGCGCTCCCCCCCCACCGCCCACGGCCTTGCCAAGCAGTCCAACCGCAACGCTCAAGACGAGACAGGCGACAAACAAGGCGAGATTCACTGCAATCCCGGCGAGCGAAACGATGACATCCCCGCGCTTGTAGTTCCGATAGTTGCGTGGGTCGACCGGAACGGGCTTGGCCCCACCAAACACGACGCGTCCCCCCGAGGCGAGAAACAACATGAGCGGCATGAGCACCGTGAGGAACGGATCGATATGGCGCAGCGGATTCAACGTGAGCCTCCCCCGTAGCGCCGCCGTCGGGTCTCCCTGTTTGAGCGCCGCGTAGCCGTGGGCGTACTCGTGCGCGACCATCGAGAGCAGAAGCACAGGGAGAGCAATGAAGAACTCTTGCACCGTCGGGGAATGTCCAGGAGGTTGGCCGCGCGAAACCTAACGGCGCCCCATGCAGGTGTCAAAGGCGTATTGCCTTGACTCACAGAGACTTGCGAGGTAGAATACCGGCCGGTTCGAAGGGGCCTTTGGCCCCGTTTTTTGACAGGTGAAGGAGCTGCAGTGCCAAATCTCCGTTCGTCGAAGAAGCGAATGCGTCAGAATACCGCACGCCGGGCACAAAACCGCGTGCAGCGAGCTGCGGTGCGCACCTCCGTCAAGAAAGTGCGCGAGGCGGCAAGCGCCGCTGAGGCGGCCACCGCTTTTGAGGCAGCCGAGCGCATCCTCGATCGGAGCGCGCGCAAGAACCTGGTGGCCAAGAACGCGGCGGCCCGAACCAAGCGCCGCCTGCGTGCGATGATCGCGAAGAAGTCCAGCTGATCAGAGGGCCGTCAACTCCGCACCACAATTCTCGCAGTACCACTCCGTGGGAAGATTGAGCGTCTTGCATTCCGCGCACTTCACGGTCTTCTTGGTCGAACCCTTCGATGGCCGGTGTTCCTTCCGCTTCGGCTGACGCGTCCCCTCGGTACCGAGTCGAATCCGATCTTCGGTGCCCCGCCCGCCTTTCTTCGGTGAGTTCAGACCCGCAAGCGCCTCCGCCGACCGTTCGCCGCTGATCACGGACTTGAGAAACTCCATCTCGTCCTGGGCCTTCTTCTCCTTCCCTCCCTTTCCTGCCGTGTCCTCCTCATCCAATTCCGGGACCTCGTCAAGCTCCGCCACCTCCTCATCATCGTCCCCCGTCGGGGCATCCATGGCGTTGAGCACCTCGTCGAGACCCTCGATCTCCTGATTGACGTCATCGAGATCTGCTCGAATGCCTTCGAGCGACTCGAGGATCCCTGCGCGGATCGACGACCATTTCCCTTCGTCATACTCGCCCACGGAGTGGCGAAGTTCGGCCTCGGCCAGGTGCTCCGAGGCATCAGCCTCACGTCGTTCGAGCTCTTTCTGCCGGGTCCGATGCGTCTTGAGCTCGGCGTCGAGCTCGTCGCGATACCCTTGGAGCTCCTTGAGCAGGGTCTCGAGACGCCGCCCGTAGTCGGATTTCACCTTGTCGCGGACGTGGCCCGGAGCCTCCTTGTCCGACATATCGAGCCGATTCAGCCAGCGCTCCACCTCTCGCTTCTCCGTCAGGAGACTCTGAATCGCGCTCTTCGAATCCTTCGAATCCTTAGTTTGCCTGGCCATCCGTTCCTCGTGCGTCAGCGACAGCTCCTCGCAGGGCTGCTGTCCGGCTGAGGCCGCCTGTCAGATTGAGGTTAACCTGTTCAGACTAAAGGAAATGAGCCCGGGGGTCAATTGCCCCCGGCAACGGCTTTCTCACGCCGCGAAGGCCGTCCTGCCGCCCACAAGCGTGCGGTCCACCCTGCCGACGAGGTCCCAGCCGGCGAAGGGGGTATTGCGGCTGCGTGAACGGAAACGCTCCGGCTCGACGCGCCACGTGGCCGTCGGATCGAACACGACGACGTCGGCCGGCGCGCCTCGTCGCAGCGACCCTCCAGGCAGATGAAAGATTCGTGCGGGCCGCGTGCTCATCCGGTCGATGAGTTCTGGCAGCGTGAGCAGGCCCCGTCCCACGAGTTCCTTCATCCCGAGTCCCAAGGAGGTCTCGAGACCGATCACGCCAAACGGCGCGTCATCGAACTCGCGCTCCTTGGCTTCGTAGTGGTGCGGGGCATGGTCCGTGGCGATGACATCCAGCGTTCCGTCGCGGAGTCCTTCCCGTACGGCTTCGACATCGGCGGCTTCCCGTAGGGGCGGATTCATCTTCGCATTGGTATCGTAATTCTCGCACGCGTCGTGAGTGAGTGCGAAATGGTGGGGTGTTGCCTCGGCCGTCACGTTCACCCCACGCTGCTTCCCCCATCGGACGAGATCGACCGACCCACGCGTCGAGATGTGGCACAAGTGCATGTGCCCACCCGTCAATTGGGCCAACAAGATATTGCGAGCGACCATGACGTCCTCAGCGGCCGCGGGGATGCCGCTGAGACCCAATCGCGTCGCCACAACGCCCGCGTGCATGACGCCGTTCCTCGCGAGCGACGGGTCCTCACAATGTTCCGCGACGGGGATGTTGAAGGACCGCGCATACTCGAGCGCGGTACGCATCAAGTGGCTCGACACCACCGGATGACCATCGTCGGAGACGGCAATAGCACCCGCAGCCACCATTTCTCCGAACTCGGCCAGTTGTTCACCCCGCTGGCCGACCGAAATCGCCCCGATGGGATAGACGCGGGCTGCTGCCGCCGCTTCCGCCTGCTTCACGATGAAGCCGACCGCCGCCTGGTTATCGGTGACCGGATCAGTATTCGGCATGGCACACACAGTCGTGAACCCACCGGCGGTCGCCGCCCGCGCCCCGGTCGCAACCGTTTCCGCATCCTCGCGCCCTGGCTCGCGCAGATGGACATGCACATCCACGAGTCCCGGTGCCACGACCTTGCCAGCAACATCGACGACGTCGGCGCCATCAGGCGGCGTGAGCCTCGATTCAATACCTTCGATCACGCCATCCCGGATGAGCACGTCGGCGACAGCGTCGTAGTCTCGTGACGGGTCGATGACGCGGCCGCCAGCAAGAACGAGCGGCCTCACGTGCCCCGCCCTTCGCGCTCGGTCTCTCCCTTTGCGGCTTCCGCCAACTCGGGCCGCCCACCCGCCAGCAGGTACAACACCGCCATGCGGACGGCCACGCCATTCGTCACCTGATCGAGAATGACGCTGTGCGGACCGTCGGCAACCCGTGAATCGATCTCCACACCCCGGTTCATCGGGCCGGGGTGCAAGATGAGGAGATCACGTTGGACTCGTTCGAGCCGCTCGAGCGTCACGCCAAACACCCGATAGTACTCACGCAGCGATGGGATGTACCCCCCCGTCATCCGCTCGAGCTGCAGGCGCAGGATGTTGAGCACATCCGCCCATTCGATCGCCTCCTCGATCCGACGGAATACCACGACCCCCAACTCCTCGATGCTTCCTGGAATAAGACTCTGGGGACCGCACACTGCCACCTGTGCCCCCAGCTTGGTGAGACCCCAGATGTTGCTGCGAGCCACCCGACTGTGTGCAATGTCGCCACAGATACAGACCTTGAGTCCCTCGATCTTCTCGTAGTGGTCGCGAATCGTGAGCATGTCAAGCAGGGCCTGCGTGGGATGTTCGTGCATCCCGTCACCGCCGTTCACCACGTTCGACCGGATTCGCTCAGCGAGAAACTTCGCTGCCCCCGACGACGGGTGGCGGATGACGACCATGTCGATCCGCATCGCTTCCAAGTTGCGCGCCGTGTCGACAAGGTTCTCACCCTTCTGCACCGCCGACCCCTGGGCCGCAACATTCACCGTATCCGCCGACAAGCGCTTCTCGGCGAACTCGAATGAGATACGGGTGCGGGTGGAAGCTTCGAAGAACAGGTTGACGATCGTCTTACCGCGCAGTGCCGGGACCTTCTTGATGGCGCGTTCACTGACTTCCTTGAATGGTTCCGACGTGTCCAGAATCAGCCGCAGCTGGTCCGGTGTGAGATGCTCGAGACCGAGAAGATCCTTTCCCAAGCTCGGAACCGTCACGTCCCCCCTCCGTCGACCAACTCGACCGCATCCCGGCCGTCGGGCTCGGATACGAGGACGTCGACCCGATGGCCCGGCTGCACGTCGACAGTGATACCGACGATATCGGCCTGAATCGGGAGTTCCCGACCGCCACGATCGACGAGCACCGCGAGACCAATGCGTGCCGGACGTCCGAAGTCGGCAAGCTGATCCATCGCCGCGCGGATCGTGCGGCCCGTGTACAGGACGTCGTCCACGATCACAATCCAGCGGTGATCGAGCTCCGTTGGCAGGCGAGTCTCCCCGACGACCGGTCGCGGACCCACCGTTTGCAGGTCGTCACGATATAGAGTGATGTCCATGACGCCGAGCGGGACCTCTTCCCCCTCTCGGGCGGCAATGAGTGCACACAACCGGCGCGCGAGATCGGAGCCGCGGCGTTGAATCCCGATCAAGATGAGATTGTCGGTGCCGCCTGCGAAGGAGACAATGTCCCGACTCATCCGCGCGAGCGTCTCGGCGACGCCGGCGGCATTCAGCAGGACCTGTCGGGGAGAATCGGTCATCGTCCGGCCGCAAGTTAG
>JAOTWK010000084.1 GCA_029862935.1 Gemmatimonadota bacterium
ATGGGAACGAAAGCTGTGGCTCGCCCCCATCTGGTTCCTGACGCTCGCGGGCATGACGTTGGCGTGGTTCAAGCGGAGAGAGTCAGGCGGTCGAGCATGACGGAAAAGACGTCCCGGTTCCGCAGGCTGTCACGGCCCCTCAAGATCGCGATCCAGGTAGGCGTGCTCGTGGTGATTCTCTCCGGGGTCGCCGGTGTCGGCTTCTTGGAGTACAGCGCCCAGCCAAGCTTCTGCAAGAAGTGCCACAACATGCAGCCTTACTACGATTCCTGGGCCACGTCATCTCACAACGACGTCGCGTGCATCGAGTGCCACTACGCGCCTGGCGTCCGCGCTGAGGCGATGGGCAAGTTTCAGGCGGCGAACCAGGTGGTGAAGTACGTCACTGGCGCATACGGCACGAAGCCGTGGGCGGAGATCGAAGACGCCGCATGCTTGCGCTCCGGATGCCATTCGCTGCGGAAGGTCGAGGGGATGGTCAGCTACCGTCCAACACCGGGCGGGCCAAGCGTACAGTTCGACCATACACGGCACCTGGGTGAGTTGCGGCTCGGCAAACAGCTGCGGTGCACGAGCTGTCACTCGCAGATCGTGCAGGGCGCGCACCTCGCGGTTACCCCACAAACGTGCAACCTCTGTCACTTCAAAGGGGCGCAGGATCGTGAGGCCGGCACGGATTGCGTTGCATGCCATCGGGCGCCGCCGCGGACGGTTTCTCCGGCGGGGTTCGTGGTGGATCATCCCCAATACGTGCGCGACCTCGTGGACTGCCGATCATGTCACGAGCAGGTCACGGATGGCTCGGGAGCAGCCGACGAGGACCGGTGCTGGACCTGTCACAACGAGCCTGAGAGGATTGAGGAGTTCGGGAACACGACGCTGGTACACCGGGTGCACATCGCTGAGCACAACGTGGAGTGCGCGCAGTGTCACACGCCGATTGAGCACCGGCTCATCTCGCTAGGCGTCAGTGCCGAGCTCGATTGTGCTGCGTGCCATCAGCGCGTGCACGATGACCAGCAGCGGCTCTACGCCGGGTTGGGCGGGCACGGTACCGCGTCGCAGCCCAGCTCGATGTTCCTCGCGCGCGTCTCGTGCCAGAGCTGCCACCAGCTGCCCAAGGACATTGCAGGCCACGAGTCGGTCCAGTTTGCCGGCGAGGCATCGTGCATGTCGTGCCACGGGGTCAAGTACGCGAACATTCTTCCGTCGTGGCAGCAGGAGATGGAACGGCGGACGGTCCGGGTCGAGTCAGTCGTGCGCGCCGTGCGCCGGGCTGCTGGTTCTGCTTCGGTGCGTGTGAGAGGTCAGGTCGACAGCCTCGTGGCACTTGCGGAAGAAAACGTCGCCTTCGTGCGGCGCGGGAAAGGCGCACACAACATCGCGTACGCCGATCAGTTGCTCCGTGCGTCGCTCGACCTGGCGCGAGAGGCGGTGACGGTCGGCACCTTGCCGTACAAGGTTCCGCAGGTGGATCTCGGTCCGTCGATCAGCGAGAATGCGTGCCTCCAGTGCCACCTTGGCGTCGAGCGCAAGACGGTCGACTTTCAAGGACGGCGGTTCGATCACCAGCGTCACGCGGTGGCCGCCGGTCTGTCGTGTGGCAGGTGTCACGGTTCGATCGACGACCACGGCAAGACCCTGCTCACCAAGACGTCGGACTGCGCATCCTGCCACCATCCGCAAATCGGCCAGCAGAACTGTGCGGCATGTCATGAGGGCCGAGGCGGTGCGCCAGCCGAGCCGGTCGATCACCCGGTCGGGGCGTTTCCGCACAATCCCCACCTGGACGCCGGCTTCCAGTGCGTGAACTGCCACGAAGCGCCCTCCATGAGCGCCGACAAGGTGGACTGCACGACCTGCCACGCGCTGCACCACCAGCCGGATGCGTCGTGCGTCTCCTGCCATAAGTCCGGGGCCAAGGAAAAACACGCGCTCGCGTTTGCACACACCACGTGCAGCCAATGCCACGGTGAGAAGGCGCAAGGCATCACCAAGTGGACGCGACAGGTGTGCACGACGTGCCACGTGGAACTGGTCGAGCACAATGCGCCGGCGGACTGCGTCCTGTGCCATGAGATTGCGCCGATCGGAGCCGGAGGGGCCGGCAGCTAGCTGCGTGGGCTTACCGGTTCCTGGCGCCAGGCCCCGTTGAATCCATCCCCACCCGGTTCACCTCAAAACGTGGACTATCGCAACGCACATCCAGTCTGGTCGTAGATATTCTCTACGACTGGTGTTGAAGAACACTACATTCGTTCGATAGCCCCCGTTCTTACTGGTCGTTATAGTCGATCCGCGGCGACCATCCTCTCCCGAATGTAGAGTTTTTCTACAGTCCGTCTGGTGCGTCAGTCCGTGACGACAACCACGTAACTCTTTCATTGACAATTGGTTAGTCGCCTGATCCCGATCAAGAATCGAGCGGCACCTCGCTTGCCTTGTGTAGAGGTGGGCGTGGCAGGGTCAGCGACCTCTTCCGGTCGTCACCCGTCACGACACGACGCAAGGAGCGACCGATGGCAGTGCTACTTGGCATTCTCACGATCGCGGCGCTGATCGGCATCGACGTGTTCTTCCTGCGCGCTCGGCGAGCGCGCCGCGCCGAGGCAGTGGCGCCGCCACGGCTTCCCCCGCTGTCAGAGTCCATTACCCGGCTGCCGCAGGGGGTTTTTCTGCACCCCACCTTCACGTGGAGCCGCGTCAGGGAGGACGGAGACGTCATGCTTGGCATCCACCCGCTCCTGTTTGGGCTCGTGGGTGCACCGTATCAGATCGACGTGTTGTCCGAGGGGCAGGAGGTGGAACGCGGCGGCGAGTTGGTGAAGCTCGGGCGCGGCGGACGTCGCCTCACGGTCCGCTCGCCGGTGTCCGGTCGGATCTCGGCGGTCAACACCGTGCTGGCGGGCGAAGCCGAGTGGGACGGAGTGGACACGGACGACGGCAGGTGGGTCTACCGGATCACGCCGCAACGCCTCGGGGACGAGGTTCCCTCGTGGCTCGTTGCCGAGCGGGCGAGTGAATGGAGCCGGCGGCAGTACGAACGGCTCAAGGAATACCTGTTCGGGGTGCTGCACGCTGGAGAGCTCGGGCTCACCATGACCGACGGTGGCGACATGCCGAACGGGGTTCTCGGGAGCCTCGCGGGCTCTGCGTGGGACGGGATTCAGCAGGAGTTCCTGGATCCATAGGCAGCACGATAGGTGGCACGTGGCGATGTCTGCGGCTCGAAGTGTGGGTCGTCGAGGGAACGAGTGCGGAGGAGGGGACGGAGCGACGATGAATCGAAGGGATTTGCTCAAGACGCTTGGGGTGGCCAGTGGCGCGGCGCTCGTCAGCCGGCCTGCGGCTGGGCAGCACGCGGCACCCTATGCGGGAGACACGGTCGGGGTGCTGGTCGACACGACCAAGTGCATGGGGTGTCGCATGTGCGAGGTCGCCTGTGCTCAGGCCAACGGGCTGCCGGAGCCGGAGACCGACGTCGATCTCTCGACGCTTCGGTCCACGTCGCCGACGCAGTGGTCGGTGGTCAACCGGATGGAAACGGAGCGAGGTCCGGTCAACGTCAAGCGGCAGTGCATGCACTGTCTGCAGCCGGCATGCGCATCGGCGTGTCTCACCAATGCGATGCACCGCACGGGTGAGGGTGCCGTCATCTGGAGAGAGAGCAAATGCATGGGGTGCCGGTTCTGCATGGTCTCGTGCCCCTTTGACGTACCCAAGTTCGAATACGATAGTGCCAATCCCAAGATCCAGAAGTGCGTGATGTGCTGGGAACGGCTCGAGGAGGGGAAGCAGCCGGCCTGCGTCGAGAACTGCCCGTTTGGCTGTCTCGAGTTCGGGCGGCGTTCCGAGTTGTTGGACATTGCGCGGGCGAGGATCTACGCCGAGCCCGACAAGTACGTGCACCACATCTACGGCGAACACGAGGCTGGCGGGACGGCATTTCTCTACCTCTCGTCCGACCCGTTTGAGCAGTTGGGGTTCCGCACCGATATCGGGACGACGGCGTATCCCGTGTATACCAAGGAGTTTCTGTACGCCGTGCCGCTCGTGCTCACCTTGGTGCCGCCGTTTCTGCTGGCCGTGAGTAAGGCACGTCGCGGCGACGCGGAGGAGCCGGAAGAGGGGGGTGGGGAGTCATGACGACGATACCGATTGCGGGACACCGAGCGGGACTTCGGTCGGAGGTTGGGCGGTTTGTCCGGTTCCTGCTCCAGGAGCTGAAGCCGAAGGGGAAGATCCTCACCCCGTTCAATGTCGTCACCGGGATCATCGTCGCGGTGGCTGCGGTGTTGTTGGCGATCCGCTTCACGCGAGGACTGGGAGCGATCACCAACTTGTCGCAGGATTACCCGTGGGGACTGTGGATCGGGTTCGACGTGATCACCGGAGTCGCCTTTGCCGGCGGCGCCTACGTCATCACGTTCATGGTCTATATCCTCGGCATGGAGAAGTATCATCCGATCGTGCGGGTGACCGTGCTGAACGGGTTCCTGGCGTACGTGTTCTATGCGGGCGCGTTGCTGCTCGACCTCGGCAAACCGTGGAACGTGATCAACCCCGTCATTGGCAACTCGTTCGGGGTGAGTTCCGTACTGTTCCTTGTTGCGTGGCACTTCATGCTGTACATGATGGCTGAGCTGGTGGAGTTCTCGCCCGCCGTGGCCGAGTGGCTGGGCTGGCGCCGGGTCCGCAAGGTGCTGATGGGGATGACGCTGGGTGCTGTGATCTTCGGGATCACGCTGTCGACGCTGCACCAGTCCGGGCTGGGCGCGCTGTACCTCATGGCGCGCGACAAGGTGCACCCACTCTGGTATTCGGAGTTCATCCCGATCCTGTTCCTGGTGTCCAGCGTCTTCGCCGGACTCTCGATGGTGATCTTTGAGGGAAGCATCACACACCGCGTGTTTCGGCACCGCGTGGGCCCGGTGCTCAAAGCGTCACATGACAGCATTCAGCTCGGTCTCGCCCGCATCTGCGCGGGGGCGATGTTCGTCTACTTGGTCCTTCAGCTCTTGGTATTCGTGCACGGGCAGCGTTGGGAGCACCTGGGGACGGGC
The DNA here is from genome assembly GCA_029862935.1 of Gemmatimonadota bacterium. The sequence goes on from JAOTWK010000084.1 coordinate 5,064, forward strand.
TGGGGTGCGTGGTATCTGCTCGAGCTGGTCGGCTTCGTGGCGATTCCCGCGTTCATGTTTACCGAGAGTCATCGAAGCGGCTCGGTGCGGCTGCTGCGGTACGCAGCGGTCCTCACCTTGGTGGGCATCGTGCTCAATCGGCTCAACATTTCTGTGATTGGGTTCAAGTGGTACGCGGCCGTGCGGTACGTTCCCTCCTGGCAGGAGATCTGGGTGACCTTGGCGGTGATCTCCGCAGAGATTTGGGTGTTCCGGTGGGTGGTGAATCGCATGCCGGTGCTCGACTTCGCACTGGGGCACGGCACACGATCAGAGCCCGAGCACGACTCGGTCCGATCGGTAGCGTGAGAGGAGCGCGCAATGCAAGGCGCAACGGGTGACATCTTCGCGACGAAGGGTCTGGAGTACCTCATCGTCATCGGGTATTTACTGGTGCTCATGGGGGTGTGGCGCCTTCTGAGTCCGCCTAAGCTCGCGCGAGTGCTTGGGATGAAGTCGCAACGGAGGGCGGTTGCTCCACACCAATGGTTCGCACTCCCGAGCGGCGTGTTTTATCACCAAGGGCATGGATGGGCTGTCCCGACCGATGGTGACACGGTTCGCGTCGGAATGGATGACTTTGCGCAGCGCTTGGTGGGGAAGCCGGACGCGATCGTCTTGCCGCAGGTGGGCGAGCGGCTCGAGCAAGGCGCGGAGGGATGGGCGCTCCAGTTCGGCACCGAGCGGATCCCGATGGTGTCGCCGGTGAGTGGGGAAGTGGTCTTGGTGAACCCCGCGTTGGGGGAGTCGGTCGACGCGGTGAACGCCGATCCATACGGGAGCGGGTGGTTGTGCGAGGTCCGCGTGTCCAGCCCGCGAGCCGCGTTCAAGAACCTGTTGAGTGGCGAGCTCGCGCGCTCGTGGATGCGCCAGGTCGTCGAACGGCTGCGCCAGATGCCGACGGCGTCCTTGGGCGTGGTCATGCCGGACGGCGGCGTGCCCGTGTCTGGATTTGCACGAGTCATCGCGCCGGACGACTGGACGAACGTGGCTCGGTACCTGCTGCTCAGCAGCTGACGCGACGGGAACTGCGGATCGCGAGAAGGGAGGCCTCAGTGTACGGCTCGGAAGAGCTTCCCTGCATCTGGGTGCTGGCCGGCGTGTTGAGCTACCGCGCGTGCGACCGGAACTACGATTGCGAGCACTGCGAGTTGTACCGCGCGCTTCGGGGGAGGACGGGTCCGGACGCTGAGCGGATGGTGCTTGGGGCCCCGGCCGGCCAGGCGGGGAGTGTCACGACGGCGGTCGTGGATGACGTGGTCAATACCTACGTCTGCTACTTGACGGCGGGGTGCACGCTCCACTTCGACCGCCCTTACAGCCCCGACCATTTCTGGCTCGACCGCACCAACGGACACGTCGCCGTGGGCCTCGATGATCACGTGCTCCGTGTCTTGTACCCCGTGGAGGACATCGTCCCGCCCAAGGTCGGCATGTGTCTCAAGCGAGGCGAGCCGTGTGGCTGGGTGGTGCGTCGTCGCTCGACGATTCCGCTCACCATGCCGGTTTCCGGCGAAGTGCGGGAGGTCAATGGCCGATTCGTGAATGCGGTGCGGGACACGCACCGGGGTGGGGACGATGAGCCGTGGTTTTTCCGGGTGGAGCCGAACGAAGACATCGACGCGGTGCCCGGTCTGTATCGCGGCGAACAGGCACTGCAGTGGTACCTGCACAAGATCCAAGTCCTCAAGCGGCACCTGCAGGACGCGGTCGTGCCCGAAGCGCAGCGTCACCTTGGCGCGATGATGGCGGACGGCGGCACACCCAACCTCGATCTCGAGGCCATCCTCGGTCCCGAAGGCTTCGAGGCCCTGGTCGACGAGATCTTCCGAGTGCACATTTAGGAGACGATACGAGCGCCGAAACGGGGTGTCCGCGGCGGCCGCCGTCAGGTGGGCGCCAGCGAGCGGGCTGGGTGGGTGTACGAAGGGCGGAACATGGCCGATCGATCCGGGATCAGATCCGTCACGTCGACGTTGAGCTTCAAGCTCTTTGTCGTGCTCTTCGTCTCGGTGCTTCTCCTCTTCTCCGTGAACGCCGCGCTGGCGAGCCGCTTTCAACGCCAGAACCTGGAGACGCTGGTCAAGACCGAGGCCTACCGCACCAGCGACCTCATCCGCCAGAGCCTGTTCAGCAGCATGCTCGCCAATGAGCGCGAGCGCACCTACGACATGATCGTAAAGATGGCGAACGAGCCGGGCGTCGAGCGGATTCGCATCTTCAACAAGCGCGGCGAGATCAAGTTTTCGAGCGACGATCGCGAGATTGGCCGCAGTGTCGATCTCCAGGCGGAGGCCTGCTACGTCTGTCATGCCTCCTCGGATCCTCTCACAGCGGTCCCGAGCCCGGAACGAGCACGGGTCTTTCGACTCACGAGGTCGGATCACCGGGTGCTCGGCATGATCAACCCGATCGGCAACGAAGAATCGTGCTGGAATGCGGCATGCCACGCACATGGAGACGATCAGTCGGTGCTCGGCGTCCTGGATGTGCAGATGTCCATGCAAACGGCGGATGAAGCATTGGCCGCCGGCCGGCGTCACACCGTAGAGGTGGCGGTGATCATCATTCTGCTCTCGAGCCTCCTCATGGCCGCGATCGTGTACCGGGCGTTACACGTGCCCACACAGAAACTGCGCCACGGAACTGAAGCGCTCACGGCAGGGAATCTCGATGTGGAGATAGACCTCAAACGCTCGGATGAGCTCGGAGCGTTGGCAGTGTCGTTCAACAAGATGGCGCGGAGTCTCAAGGCGGCCGACCAGGAATTGCGCGAGTGGTCACAGACGCTCGAGGACCGAGTGCAGGAAAAAACGGAGGCGCTCGACGAGGTCAACAAGCAAATGATCCAGGTCGAGCGAACAGCCTCCTTGGGGCGGATGGCGGCAACGGTGGCGCACGAGCTCAACAATCCGTTGTCGGGCATCGTGACCTACGCCAAGCTCGTGGCGAAAAAGGTCGAGGACCGTATGCCTGAGGGGCGCGATCGAGAGAAGATCTTGGAGCACCTGGATCTCGTGCGGTCGGAGTCACTCCGGTGCGGCAATATCGTGCGGGATCTCTTGACGTATGCGCGGGGCGGCCAGGCCCAGTTTGAGCCGGCACGATTCAATGACATCGTGGAACGTGCGCTCAAGCTCGTAGCGCATCACATCCAGTTGGGTCAAGTACGGTCTGCCCTTCAACTCGAATCGCGGCGAGACGCGCTGATCTGCGATCCTGAACAGTTGTTGCAGGCCCTCGTGGCACTCTTGGTAAATGCGGTTGAGGCGATGCCCGAAGGAGGGAACCTGACGGTCCGGACGTGGGATGGAGAGGCAGATGGGGAGGAGCGGCTGTTCGTGAGTGTACGCGACACGGGAGTCGGGATTCCCCGCGAGGTGCAACCCCACATTTTCGATCCGTTCTTCTCCACGAAGAGCGACGCCAAAGGGGTGGGACTGGGCCTCGCCGTGGTGTACGGTATTGTCCAGCGGCATGAAGGCAGCATCTCAGTTGACTCGAAACGTGGCGAGGGCACGACCTTCGTTGTGACGCTTCCCCGCCATCTCGTGCCCGGCGTACATGAGGCGCTCGCCGCCCAGGAAGGCACCGTGGGTTCATGAGCAAGCGAAAGATCTTGATCGTAGACGACGAAATGTCGGTGCGGCAATCGCTCGGCGAGTGGTTTCTCGAGGACGGCTTCGAGGTCGAGACGGCCGAAGACGGCAATGTGGCGCTCCAGAAGATGGGGCACGGTCCGTACAACATCGTGCTGGTGGACCTCAAGATGCCGGGCATGGACGGCATTGCGCTCCAAAAACGCATCCGTGAAATCGACAGCCGGGCCACGGTCATCATTCTCACGGCATACGCGTCCGTCGACACCGCAGTCGAAGCCTTGAAGCTTGGCGCCTTCGACTACGTGACCAAGCCCGTCGACCCCGATGACCTGTCCAACCTCGTGCGCAACGCGCTGCGTCAGCAAGAACTCTCTGAAGAGAACGTCCGGCTCAAAGAAAAGGTCTCTGCGCTGAATCAGGCGTCTCCCATCGTGGGCAAGAGTAAGAAGATGCAACACGTGCTGGAAATGATCAGCACGGTGGCTGAGACCGACTCGACGGTGGTAATCCGCGGAGAGAGCGGCACGGGCAAGGAACTGATTGCCCGAGCCATCCACGCCCAGAGCAAGCGCCGGTTCTTCCCAATCGTGGCCGTGAACGCCGGATCGATCCCGGAAACGCTATTGGAGAGCGAGTTGTTCGGGCACGAGAAAGGTGCGTTCACGGGTGCGCAGTATCGCCGGAAAGGCAAGATCGAGTTGGCGCATGGCGGCACGCTCTTCTTGGATGAGATCGGCGACGTGACTGCCAAAATGCAGATCGATCTGCTGCGGGTCCTCGAGTCGAAACGGTTCACCCGGCTGGGAGGCAATCAGGAGATCACGTCCGATTTTCGCTTGGTGTGCGCGACGAACAAGGACCTCGAGGGGATGGTGGCGGATGGCCGGTTCCGCGAGGATCTGTATTACCGGATCAACGTGTTCAGCATTCAGGTGCCGCCTCTGCGGGAGCGCCCCGAAGACGTCCTGCCGCTCGCCACGTTCTTTCTCGAGAAGTACGCGCGCGCCATGGGGAAACCGGTGCCGGCGCTGACCGCCGTGGCCGAGGAGCTGCTGTGCCGCCATCGCTGGCCCGGCAACGTGCGCGAGCTCGAGAACGCCATCGAGCGGGCACTGGTGATCGGCAAGGGACCGACCATCGCGCCGGATGACTTGCCGTTTCGGGAAGACCAGCCCGACCTTGCGAGATCGGCCCGTTCGCTGGCAGCGTTGGAGCGGGTACACATCGAGCGTGTGTTGCGCGAGACCGATGGCAACATGACGCAGGCGGCAAAAGTGCTCGGCATCGATCGGGCCACGCTCTACAACAAGATCAAGAGGTACGGCATCAGGCGGTGATTGTGCCGGGCGCTATCCACGTCGCCTACCTCAAACACTACCCGCCGGCCTGGTCCGGTGCGCTCGAAAGTGGTGTCGCTGACGTGTTCCCGCTCGAAGTTCGGGGCACGCCGCTGAACATCGATCTGAAGCCCGCTTACGCGCCTGATCGGCGGCAGTACCACGCAACACTGATCCTGGCGAGCCTGCTCCGCCACCTCCCCGACAAGCACACGAAGATTGTGGGCGTGACTCCCGTAGACCTCTACATCCCGGTCCTGACGTTTGTCTTTGGGCAAGCACAACTCAATGGCCCAGGCGCGGTCATCAGCACGTACCGGCTCCGGAACGAGTTCTATGGACTGCCACCTGACGACGGACTCCTCCTTGAGCGGGCCATCAAGGAAGCGGTGCACGAGCTGGGGCACGCGTTTGGACTCGTACATTGCCCCAGTGTCTCCTGCGTGATGCACGCGTCGAGTTACGTGGAAGACGTGGACATCAAGGGTGAGTCATTCTGCACGAACTGTATGGACACCCTCGAAGCGGGAGTTGAAACCTTGGGCCGGTACGCCGTCTAGGACTCCGGGGCGTCGGCCGGCTGCAGGCGCTGCTCTTCCAGCCACCGTGCGAACTGACGTGGATGGTGTTCCTTGAGCTCCCGCACCGTCATCTTGCCGTCCAGCCACACCCGGCTCATCGGCCACACCCCCGGCTTGAGATGCACGTTGTACAAATGCCCGAGAATGACGGCCAAGAACGCGAGGATGGCCTCGTAT
>JAOTWK010000603.1 GCA_029862935.1 Gemmatimonadota bacterium
TACGGGCTCGTCCCCGATTAAATGCGACAGGTGGGGGCACGGCTTGATCTTCTCGCGTGTCGCCTCCGGATTCCGATAGTAGCCTTCGCTCACGAGATTTCCGCGGTGGAGGAGCTCTCCATGCTCTTTGGGCCCGCAAAGGCCCCGCTCAGGGTGAACCACGAAGAGTTCGACGTTCGGCAGCGGCACCCCGATCGACCCGAGCTTCCGCTGGAAGTCCTCGGGAGGCAGGTAGCTGGAGCGGAAGCCTTCGGTCATCCCGTACATCAGGTAATGGCGCGCCTCAGGGAACACCGTCGGCCAGGCGCGCTGGACGTCGGTCGGCAGAGGGCCGCCGCTATTTGCGACGTAACGCACCTGGGGCAACCGGACCTCCTTCTTTTGCAGCAGCCTGACGAAAGGGATCCACATCGTCGGCACCATCGCGAGGGCGTTGACCTCGAACTCGCCGACCGTCCGCAGCAGCTCCGCCGGAAGGCTCGCACGCGGCATCACGAGCGTCCCGCCCACCAGCGCCATGGTGGTGAGCTGGCTCAGCCCGAAGTCGAAGCTCAAGGGAAGGACCCCGAGCGCACGGTCGTCCGCGCAGTTCCTCAGGTGAGTGGCTGCGGAGCGCGCACTCTGCACGACGGTCTCGTGCGTCAGGAGCACCCCCTTCGGCAGTCCGGTCGATCCGGAGGTGTAGATCAGTGCACAGCCGTCCCGGTCGATGAGCCGCACCGATGGCGCGTTCCCGTCTGCCGGAACGGCGTCGAGCGGCATGAAGGCCTGCTCCTCGGGTGCGTCTCCGTCGATGACCACGACGCACTCGAGCGACGAGGGTATTCCCTCTGCAGCGAGCCCCGCCGCCGCTCGGCTGTGGACGAGCGCAACCCGGGCTCCCGAGTTCTCGAGTACGTGCCGAAGCTGCCGCGTGGTGACGTTCGAGTTGACGTTCACCACGATGCCGCCCAGGCGGGATACCCCGTAGGTCGCCACGGCCTCGAACGTCGACTTCGGCATGTGTACGACGACCCTGTCGCCCTTCCGAAGGCCGAGCTGGTCGAGTCCGTACGCAAGCGCTCCTGACCTACCCCACAGCTCGGCATAGCTCAGTGATGCCTCCCCTTGCACGAGGGCCTCGTCAGCGCCGCGGTCGGGGAGCCACTGCTCGACCAACTCAGGCAGCGTGAAGGGGTGCATGGTGCTCATGCGGACTCGCCGGCGGGGCCGGGCCCAGGGAACTGAATGGGTGTGTGGAGCGTTCCGCTCTCCGTGATGTCGTGGGCCTCGAAGGGCTCCATCGTGGATACGAGCACTTCCCGGGGCGACCTATGGCTGATGAACAGGACTGGGCTGGCAGTGGGCCCGTACGCTCCGCTCGCACCGATGGAGATCACGTCACCGGGCCTGGTCGGCGGCAGCGAAGCGGCGCGGCCAAGCATGTCGATATTCGTGCACATCGGCCCCGCAAGATCGTAGGCGCGAAGCTCACCCGCGCCCTCATCCGTGCAACGGGTGATGTTTCGGATCGGATAGTTGCGCTTGATCACGCCGCCGAGGTTCCCCGAGGCGGCGAGGTGATGGTTCATGCCGCCGTCGAGCGCGATGATCGAATGCCCCCTCGTCTCCTTGATGCGCGCGACCCGGGCCAGGTAATGGCCCGCTTCACCGACGATGTAACGTCCCAGCTCCAGGTGCATTCGACCTCCGTGGGGCTCGAGGACGGATGCCAACTGCTCAAGGGGGCCGCGGGTCTGCCGCACGATCGCCTCGAGGTCGATCGCTCGGTCGCGGTCGTGGTACGGGATGCCGAAGCCGCTACCGAAGATGAGAGTCGAAGGATGCAGGCCGTGCTCGCGGATGAGTCGCCCGAACAGCTCGGCGGTGTTGACGAGGTTCTCCGCAATTGATTCGTTGTTCAGACACTGCGTCCCGGCGTAGACGTGGAACCCCGCGAGGTCGACGTCGGGAAGGCCCATCGCGACCTCCACGGCCTCCCCCGCAACCTCCTCGTCGAAGCCGAAAATCGTGGGCCGACGTGACATCGAGACCCCGAAGCCCTCAGGGAGCTCTAGCGGATTCAACCGCAGCGCCACGCGGGCGCGCACTCCCCGCTCCGAGGCGAGCATGTCAATCTGCTTCAGCTCCTCCTCGCTCTCGGCCACGATCAGTCCGCACCCCGCCTCGAGCGCAAGCTCGAGCTCCCATTCGGCCTTTGCCGGACCCACGAACGTGAACACGTCGGGCTGCCACCCTGCCTCTCGCCCGAGCAGGATCTCCCCACCCGAGGACACGTCCAGGTGGTCCACCAGGCCATGGAGCCGTCGGACGATCTCTCGGTTCGGGTTGGCCTTCACCGCGTATGAGACTCCCATCAGGCCACCAAAGGCTTCGCGGACCGCCCGGACTCGCGCCTCGATGTACTCCAAGAAGTAGACGTA
>JAOTWK010000604.1 GCA_029862935.1 Gemmatimonadota bacterium
TGAGTGCACCGCTCGTCGAGTAACACCGGCTCTTCGACATCCGAAACAAGCCGGCGGTCGCGCTCGCAGCGCACTCATCGAGAGCACTCCCGTAACGTCGAGCTGCATGTCGGCGGCATTCGCACGGGTGCCGGAGCCGGGACTCGCTCGAACCGGTTGACATGTTTCGAATTGTTCGAGAAACTTCAATTCAATTCTGCGAGGGCTGGGGACTCTTGCACTATTGATTGTTGATGTTGATAGGGCCGACCTTCAAATCAGTGCGTTCGGGCGCTACCTGAAGTTGCTCCGACTCTGGAATTGGTGGGGACAGCCGTCGATTGGCGGCCGCTTTTCCTTCACGACTTGTTCCCTGGCATCACCGCGCTGGCGCTCGGCATGAGACGTACAGAAGTGCCTGCTCGTCCAAGTAGCGTGCTTGGCTCTTTAACAACTGATCTTGATTGAAGCCGCGCAGAGGACGGGCTCCGTCTTGCGTCCTCCGTGGGGGGCCCAGGCGCGCTCTGGTGGGGTGGTCGAGATCATGGAGTGCCGCGAACTCCCGGCCACGGACAATTCTCGAGGAGATTCCAATGAAAAACAAAAAGGGAGGATGGCTGATGCATACGCACAGAAGACTTCGGGCGAGGCTGAGAACCCTTGCCCTCTTTGGTGTGGTTGTCGTGGCCGGCCTGGGCGCCGCGACCACTCCTGCATGGTCGGAGACGACGTCGGATGACATCGCTTTCGACTCGGAGCTCACGTTGCACGAGCGCAACGACTTCGGATCGTATACCGACTATTTCATCGCGCTCACGATCAAGGACGGAGCCGCGACGCTCTCGCTGAACAAGGACGGGAGAAAGGCGACCGTGTCCGTCGCGCTGGACGAGTGCCAAGCAATGTGGCAGAGGCTCATCGAGTCGGGGTTGGAGACCTTGACGGACACTCCCGAGGAAACTTTCCCGGACCAGTCCCATTTCACGATCCAGTACCGGGTGATTGATCGGGATGGTGGGTTCTTGATCCACGCTGTCGACGATCTGTCCGATCCTCGGTATCGGTACATCGTCGAGGAGATCCTCAGCATGGGCAATTCCTACCTCGAGCAATCGACCGAGGGAGAGGAGCAGTGAGACTCCCCAGAATCGAATTGTTCTCGAGCGCTTCCCGTAGGGAGGAACAGTGATGTACAACAAGCGCATTCCAATCTGGATTCTTGCCATCGTAAGCGTGGGTCTGCTGTTTCCAGCACTCTCACTTGCTCAGCTCAACATCACGGTCAACGGCACGCTCGGAGATCTGGACGGCAACCTGGACGGCGGCGCCGGTGAAGCCGCCGTCGTCACGGCCGCCGTGAACTGCTGGTCGGCCCGTGTGACGACGAACCGCAACTTCACGCTCAACATCGCGGGGGGCCCGCTCGCCGGAGGTACGATCGGTCAGGGTCGGGTGAACACGGTGGACGGGAGCAATCTCCCGATCACGGGAAGCCTCACGATGGACAACGATGGCTCCACGGTCTACTTCGTGGATCCCACGCCGCTCGCGAGCGCGGAGTACCTCGTGGACGATCCCGTGAGCCCCTGGAGGTTGCGGAACGGTCCGGCCGTGGACCTCTTCAGCGTGTTCATTCACGAGGCCGGCCACGCCCTGGCCTGGCTGTCTCAGACCGGGTGCGGCGGCACCAACCCCAGCTTCGACGCCCTCTTCAATCCCGCGGCGGGGAGCTTCGTCCCGGGCCCCCTCTGCGTGGCGCCCTTCCCGACCCGCCTGCAACCACAGCTCGCGGGCTGCGTGCAACTCGTTGGTGCCGGCTACAACGTGGCCCTGCGCGGCGACGGCCTGGGTTGCGCCTGCAATCAGTTGAGCCATCCCGGCATCTCCGGCGAGCTGATGCTCGGCTTCTACACGAACCTCGCCCGAGAGCAGCCGTCCGTCGAGAGCGTGGATGTGTTCCGCGTGGCCTACGGCGACACGGTCAACCTGCCGCCGCTGGTCAACGCGGGCATGGACATCGTCTCCGAGTGCAACGCCATGAACGGCTCGAACGTGACGCTGGATGGCAGCGGCTCCACCGATCCGGAGAACGATCCCTTGACGTACCAGTGGAGTTGTACGGGCATCGCTCTTTCGACGCCAAACTCAGTCACGTCCAGCGGCTTCTTCCCGCTCGACTCGACGACGACCTGCCGCCTGGACGCGACGGATGTCGCCGCCTGTCCGCCCGACGCAGAGTTCATGCAGGTCTCCGTCGAGGACACGACCGATCCCGTCATCACCTGTCCGGCGAACGTGACGATCGAGTGCGATGAGTCGACGGACCCGTCCAACACGGGCGAGGCGACGGCCACGGACACGTGTGACGGCGGCCCGATGATCTCATTCACAGACTCCCAGGCTGCTGGCGCCTGCGCCGACGAGTCGGTGATCACCAGGAC
>JAOTWK010000605.1 GCA_029862935.1 Gemmatimonadota bacterium
CTGGATTGGCTAGGAACATGGAAAGTCTGCAATGCAACTGAATCCCAGCGAAGCCAATCATTCAGTGGCCCCGACGATCAGAGTGGCGCCGCGGCGGCTATCAGAGACGGTTAAATGGCTCATCGCCCACGAGAACTTGGACTCGGTGCTGCGCGCGGACAATGGCGTTTTTTCCGCTTTCGTGGACCGGCTTGATCAAACCTTGGACCGCGCCTTCGCAGGACAATGCCCCCAATCGCTGTTCGAGGCACACAAATCACTCTACTACCTCTACGAAGACAACATCAGGCCGCCCCAGCCTGGCCTGGGCCTGAATCAGTACCACCCCTTCATCATCCGCGTTCGCAACGAGATCGAGAGAGCCTGGGACGCATTCGAGAGCGGCCGGGTCGACCTGGTCAAGCAGGATATCCCGAGCGACGAGCCCGCTTTTCTCGAAGTCATAAGGCAGCTGTGCGCATCCCGCAGCCTTGCGAAACACCCACTGTTCAACTTTCTGGAAAACGACGCCGATTACGAACAGATGGTGGAGTTCTTCCTGCACGAAGGTGCCCTCGTCCTGCGCTTCTGCGATCTGATAGTCCTATCGCTGCTGGGTGTGGACGACGAGGTTCGCAACGAGCTGGCCGTAAATTTTTGGGATGAGGTCGGAAACGGGAGTTACCAGAACCGGCACACCGAGCTGTTCAAGCGGTTGCTTCGCCACACGGGCGCGGAGCTGCCCGAAGCGGATCAGTTATCCGAGAACTTGAGTGAGAGATTGGATTGGCAAGGACTGGCAGGCTTCAACCTCTACGTCTATCTCGGCCTGCACCGCCGCAACCACTTCAAGTACATCGGCGGCATGGGTGTGGCCGAGTACATGGATCCGCCCCAGTATGAGAAGATCCTTCGTGGCTGCCGCCGCGTCGGGCTCACAGACCGGCGCGCGTTGGCCTACTACGCCGGCCACGCGGAGCTCGACCTCGAGCACGGCGAGGGCTGGTTCACCAACGTCATGGCCCCGCTGGTCAGAAAACATCCGGAGACTAGGTACGACATGGTGCTCGGTGCCCAGATGCGCATCAACACCACCGCGGACTACTACGATTATCTCTACCGGAAGCTGGCCAAGAAGGGCCGTCAGGCATCTCTCCCAGCGTCCAAACGCTTCCCTAGCCACGGCAAAAGAGTCCGCTCAGCCGAGGCCGAGCGGGTGATCCTTCGCGGAGTTTGAGTGGTTGCGGGTGCGCGCTGCCCGGTCGAGGCTCCGTAGGGCGTCGCACATCTATCGAAGGCCACAGTTCTCCGGACTCATCATTACCTTCAGGAACGGCACTTGTCCCGATGGGCGTCCAGTGGCATCAACTTCTGCTTTGGGTGTGCGCCGTGCTAAGGCGGCGTTCTTCAGTGGGTGCAAGTCCCACCCGGCAACTATCGCTCCGGCCGGAAGCAATCGGAGCAGTCATGGAGGTAACGAAGTGGCTGAAGCCTCTGGTGTAGAGGGTCACGTTTGGTGACTTGGCGAGTGTGCAGGCCGTAACGTGAGTGAACGCTGAGCAATCCTCGAAACGGACGATGCACGGGCCGACCCGTCAACCCATGCGGGGAAGGCTGGAACGGCTGGGGCAGAGAGCGAAGAGCGCACCCAGTCGCCGTGCCGGGGTAGTGGCGATGGCATGTACACGAGGGGAGAACGCGCGCAACACGGGAAGCCCGATAGCGTGGTCGGTCGTGACGACCAACCTGGGACCGGTGACGGTTGGACGGGGCGCTATGGGGTGGCGGAGAGGCCCGTATTACTGAGGAGGCCGGGTAATGCCGGCGGAGGGAAGGGGCCTTGGTTCAAGGCAGGCGCTGGAAGTGGCAAAGCACGGGAGATTGGGGCAACCCTATTGAACTCCGTTGATGTGTGAGAGCTGCGGAAGGCGCCGCATGCCGAAGCGAAGGAAGAACTTGGGCGTTGGTCTAGGGAGCCACGGCCGCCCCAGGTGGTGGCATTGGCGGTTGCGAGCAATCGAGTCGATCGGAGTACGCTGGGGTACCACGGCCCGGGCGGTTGGTCGGATGGCTGCTCGTGACCTTCCGTGTGCGAAGGCGTGATGTCTTGTCCGAGAGCCGGATGCGTTAGTAGCGCTCGTCCGGTTCGATGAGCGGGGTGTGGAAACGGAGTCATGGCTCGGCTATTGAGGCACCGCCAGACGAAAGGGGCGGAAACAGTTAGGCCGATCCTACCGCCACCGCGCTACATCCCGACTCTACCAACTTGAGACATTCCCAGCCTTGCCCAGAATGTCGGCACCTGGGGGTAGAGCGGAAGGAATCAGCACGAAAGCCGACATCAGCCGGCGAATGTCGCCTGTTCGGGGATAAGCAGACGTACCGGCGACGAGGCCCGAACTTCGCTTGTTAGCCAATAGAGGTCATTCGATGGCTA
>JAOTWK010000085.1 GCA_029862935.1 Gemmatimonadota bacterium
TGAAGAACGAACACCCTTCGTACAACGCGCACGGGGAGTCCCATCGCCCTCAGGATCCCGATCTCGCGGGTCTTGTCTCGTACGAGCATCGTGAGTGTGCTCACGATGTTGAAGGCGGCGACGATCACGATCAACAACAAGATGGTCCCCATGGCGAGCTTCTCGAGCTGCAGCGCCGAGAAGAGAGACTGGTTTTGTTCCTGCCAGTCGAGCGTTCGGATCGGATAGCCGAGCTGTTCTTCGAGTTCCGCACCAACGCGGGGAGCTTGCCACGCGTCGTGGAGGCGCACCTCCAGCCCGGACACCGCCGAATCGAGTCCCTGGAACTGCTGCGCCACCGGGCGCGGGAGAATCACGTACGAGTTGTCGTACTCGTACATGCCGGTCTCGAACCGTCCCGTCACCTCGAACGTCCACCATTTGGGGACAAAGGCGCCCAGAGCGGCGTTGAACTTGCTGCCCACTGGGGAGATCATCGTGACCCTGTCTCCATCGAAGGCCGACAGCCGCTCAGCGAGCCGACGCCCGATCACGATGCCGCCGTCCGTATCGGTTCCTTCGGGTCGGAATCGCAGATCGCCGCTCATGAAGTGCTCCGCCAGAGGCGTGACCGCCTGGCGGCCCGTGTCAGGCTCGATCCCGAGGACGTAAACCCCTTCCGCGTAGTCTGCGCCGGCCGTCATCAATCCCTGACTCAAGACGAATGGTGCGACGACTTCGACATCGGGGTGTGCCAACACGGTATCGCGGACCCGTTCCCAGTTGTCGAGCCGCAGTCCGCGACCAAACGTGAGTACGCGGAGGTGCGGACTGGCGACCAGGATCTTGTCGCGCAGTTCATTCTGCAGTCCGTTCATCACGCCCATGACGACGATGAGCGCCATGACGCCGACCGTGACACCGCCCGTCGCAATGATCGTGATGAACGAGACGAGGCGGGACGATCGCCGGCTGCGGAGGTAGCGCGACGCAATATGGACGTCGAGGCGGCTCATTCCTCGGGCCTCAACGTCGGGAACAGGATCACGTCACGAATGGAGGTTCGTTCCGCGAGCAGCATCACGAGCCGGTCGATGCCGAGTCCGCATCCGCCGGCCGGCGGCATGCCGTATTCGAGCGCCCGGACGTAGTCGTCGTCGACCATGTGAGCCTCGGTGTCGCCGGCCGCGTGGGCGACGCGCTGCGCCTCGAAGCGAGCTCGCTGGTCATCCGGATCGTTGAGCTCACTGAACGCGTTTGCGAGCTCGCGCCCATCGACGTAGAGCTCGAAGCGCTCGGTCAGCGCCGGCATGCCCCGCTTGCGCTTTGCCAACGGAGAGAGCTCGAGCGGATAATCGACGACGAGGGTCGGCTGTTGCAGATGCGGCTCTACGTATTCCTTGAAGACCTCGTCAATGAGTTTGGTCCGCGGCAACGGATCGATGTCCGGCACGTCGCGCTTCCGCAGCAGATCGCGCAAGGCGTCGTCGTCAGTCTGATCGAGTTGCACACCGGTATGACGCTCCACGAGGTCCATGAATCCCAGCCGAGGCCAGGGCGTCGTGAAGTCGAAGCGTGTGCCAAACCGTTCGATCACCGCCGTCCCCTCGATCTCCATCACCAGCCCAAGCAGCATCGACTCGAGCGTCTCCATCATGTCTTCGTAGTCAGCATAGGCGGCATAGAACTCGAGCATCGTGAATTCCGGATTGTGCATTCGATCGATGCCCTCATTGCGAAAATCCTTCCCGATCTCGTACACCCGTTCGAGTCCGCCGACAATGCAGCGCTTGAGATACAGCTCCGTGGCAATTCGCAGGTAGAAGGTCGTGTCGAGCGCGTTATGCTCGGTGGTGAACGGCCGTGCGAGTGCCCCCCCGTACACCGGTTGCATCACGGGGGTTTCCACTTCGAGATACCCGCGATCGTCGAGAAATCTCCGGAGGTACCGAATCACGGTTGCACGGAGCCGGAACACGTCGCCCGTTTCGGGGTGGGCCAGCAAGTCTGCGTAGCGTTGCCGATAACGCATCTCGGTGTCGGCGAGCGCGCCATGTTGCTCCCCGGTGGCGTCTTCCTTGCCAATGGGCGGTGGTCGCAACGCCTTGGCCAGGAGCGTGACCCCGTCGGCGTGAACGGTCACCTCTCCAGTTTTGGTGCGGAACATGTAACCGCTCACGCCGATGATATCTCCCAGATCGAGGAGCTTGACGACTTCGTAAACGTCTGCACCCACGGCATCCTGGCGGAAATACACCTGGAGTCGGCCGCTGGCGTCCGCGACATGCACGAAGGTCGTCTTGCCGTGCCCCCGGCGTGAGACGATGCGCGCCGCCACGCGCACCGCGGGCTGCTCGTTCCCCTGCAAGGCGTCGCACGCTTCGGACGTCGTGTGGGTGCGAGCATACTCGTAGGCAAACGGTTCCACGCCGCGCTCGCGCAGCGTTACGAGTTTGTCGCGACGCGCCTGTTCGACGAACGAGCGATCGCCGTCCGTCATGCCGCACGACTCCCAAATTGCTTGAGGAACGTTTCGATGAAGAGGTCCAGGTCACCGTCCATGACGGACTGCACATCGGAGATCTTGAGCTCGGTCCGATGGTCGTTCACCATGGTGTACGGCTGGAACACGTATGAGCGAATCTGGTTCCCCCAGCTGATGTCCGTCTTGGTGGCCTCGACCTTGGCGCGCTCCTTCTCACGCTCCTCGATCGCCCGCTGATAGAGGGCCGCGCGCAGCATCTTGAGCGCGGTCGCGCGGTTCTTGTGTTGGCTGCGTTCCTGCTGACAGGATACGGTCACACCGGTGGGGAGGTGCCGCAGGCGAACCGCCGAGTCCGTCTTGTTCACGTGCTGTCCGCCGGCGCCCGATGCGCGGAACGTATCCATCTCGACGTCTTCATCGCGGATGTCGATCTCCACCGTGTCATCGACGACAGGGTACACGAACACCGAGGCAAACGAGGTATGGCGCCGCGACTGCGCGTCGAACGGGGAGATCCGCACCAGCCGGTGCACACCCTTCTCGGCCTTGAGGTACCCATAGGCGGCCTCGCCGCAGACCTCGATCGAGACCGACTTGATACCGGCCTCGTCCCCCGCGAGGAGGTCCAAGATCTGCACGGTGTATCCGTGGCGTTCGGCCCAGCGTGTGTACATCCGCATCAGCATCTCGGCCCAGTCCTGTGACTCCGTGCCCCCGGCCCCCGGGTGAATCGTGAGCAACGCGTCGCGCTGATCGTCCGGACCCTGCAGCATCCCCTTCAGTTCAAGTGCGGTGACGCCAGCACGCAGTTTCTCGGCTTCCTCTGCCAGTCCGGCTTCGAGTTCCGTGTCGGGCTCTTGCGCCAACAGCGCTCCGAGCTCGCGGGCGTCGAGCAGACGAGTCGTGAAGTCTTCGAAGGGTTCGGTCCATCGCTTGAGCTGTCGAATTTCCTCGACCGCAGACCTCGCCTGTGCGGCATCGTCCCAAAAACCCGGCGCCGCCATCGAGGCTTCGAGCTGTGCTACGCGGGATCGTTTGGCATCGAGGTCAAAGATAGCCTCGGAGTTCGTCCAGTCGCCGCTCTAACTCCGTCATGAGATCTACCGCTTGATCCAGCATGTGTACTCCCCCGTACGAGCCATCCTGCATGTAGCTGAGCCGTCCCCTCCGGCTGGAAGCGACGGCTCGCGGAACGCGTGGAAAGATAAGCTGAGGCAAGCCTTGGACAAACCTCGAGCCCCAATCAGAAGAGCTGCTGCCCTCCCGCCAAAATCTCGTTCAGGGCCTCTTTGAAGAAATCCGTCGAATTTGCCAACTCCGGGCCGACCTGCTCGACATATTCTTCCCAGCTCTTCTTGATCTCTTCGTCGAACGCCTCTTTCAGATTTCCAGCTGCGAGCGCCTGCTGCCGTTTCTCCGGTTGGTAGACGATCATGTCGGACACCAAGGCCCGAGCGAGCCGCCGCGCCTTCTGTTGCGGATCGCGAGCGAGAAACGGATTGACGGGGGCCGGCTGCTTGCTCGGCGACGGAGCGGGCTCCGTCGGTGTCACCGCGGGGGTCGGCGGGACTGGCGGAGCCGTCAGCGGAGTCCCGGGAGCCGGCCGAAACACCGGTGCCACGGGACGGTCGGCCACCTCTGGCGGGGCAGCAGGAGGTGTGAGGGGTGCTGCTTCCTGGGGCACCAACGTCGGACCGGCGGGCGCGGCAGGCTCGAGAGCTGGCACCTCCGGCGGTGGCAGGACTTCGATCGGCTGCGACGAGACCGGCACGGCTTTGGGCGTGGGGGTCGGCGCAGCGGGTGGCGTCCGCGTCCGGGTCGCTGCCGGCCCGAACGCCGGGCGCCCGATGCGAGGCCGACCCGCGGGGCGCATTGGCGCCCGACGGGGGCTCTGGCTGGCGGGGGTCGGGGTCGTCGTTGGACGAGACCGCTCAGGCGCTGCCTCGACGCGGGGTGCGGTTTCTGCGGCACCCGGTCGCACCTCGATGACCTCGGAGCAGGTGGTGCACCGGGCACTCACTCCTTCGGTTGGCACACGGTGAGGGTCGACTCGGTACACGGTCCCGCAAGCGATACAACGAACGTTCATCGTTCGGACTCCCAATTCCTATGGACCCGCGTCTCGGCGCCGATCGACCACGAACACCGAGCCGGGGAGCGTCTTGGCATAGCTCTTCATTTCCGTCGCAAGCTCACTCACCTCCGCCGGATGGGTGAACCGACGTCGCTCGTTCGTGACGATGCCGATTGAGAGCGTCATCAGTGGGACCCGATGGAGGTGGCCGCGCCGATCCTTCCCGAAGAAGTAGCCAGCGCGCCGATCCTGCGCGTTGTACTGATAGGGGATGAGCGCATCAAACACCGCGACGACTTCACCGCAGACGTGTTGTATCATGTCCAACGGAAGCACCATAATGAAATCATCGCCCCCGATGTGTCCCACGAACCCGTCTTCTGGGCTCAATCCCTTGACGACATCGCGCAAGATCCGCGACAAGATGAAGATCACGCGGTCGCCGTCATAGTAACTGTAGCGATCGTTGAATTCCTTGAAGTGGTCGAGATCGGCGTAGCACACGGCAAACAGCACATCGGCCTCGAGCCGCTTGCGGATGTCTCGCTCGATCTCCGTTGTTCCCGGAAGCCGCGTGGACGGGTGCACCGCGACATTGCGTTCCGTGCGAGAGAGCAGCACGCCCAGTCGGCTTCGCTGTTCCGCTGGGGCGACAACGGGCGTCAGCACCTCATCAGCACCCGCATCAAACCACGCGGTTACCTGATCCGATCCGTGATGCCCAGATACAAACGCGATCGGCACGATCGCGGTGTAGGGATCGCCCTTGAGCGCGCGGCAGACGTCAACACCAGCGTCTCCCGATCCGTCGGCATCGATGATGATCAGTGCCGGAGGGCTCCGCAGCGCCGCAGTCTCGACGGCTTTGGCATCGGGTAGCTCGATGAGAGGGATAGGCAGATGCTCCGCCCACGCTGAGACCAAATCAGGTGCGGGACGCTCAGTTGGCGAGAAATAAATAACCGTGGGACGCGTCCGCACCGGCCTCCCCTGAGTCTCCTAATTGCCCGAATCTTAGTAACTTAGGACTGCTCCAGTGCCAAGTCAAATGACCTAAAAACTGATTTGCACGACGGCGCGCCACTCGACGGCGGCCTCTCCGTGCCCGGGCCAAACCGCGGTGCCCAACCTCACTCGGCGGCCGCTGCGCGACAGGCGGTTCGAGATCACCGCATCAACGGCGCTGATGAGGTGGTTGACCAACAGAAACCCCAGCTGCTGTGTGGCCTGGCGGTATCCCTCGTCGCTCTTTTCGATGGTCCGCCGAAACAGGTCCTGCTCCAATCCGGCATTGCGCCATGACCAGCGGAAGTTCGGACCCACCGCCCGCTGTCGATAGAACGCGACGGCGCGTTGGTACTCCTCCGAGTCCTGATCGGGGAGCGAGTCCGGATCGGCGAAGAAAGTCTGTCGGGCGAGGATCCACAGCGAGCCGTTGTAGCTGCTCGGGTCTTCTGGTGGGAGGAAGGCCGGCCCGGGGTCGAGGTCGAATGGGCCGCTCTCCACGAACTTGCTGAGCTGCTCGAAGTAGGTAAATGCCGTGTCGCGCTCTGCGGGGCTGAACCCGGCACGCGCCACGGTGAGCGCCAAGTCTCGGAACTGGTTTCCCTCTCGCCTTCCTTCCGCTTGAAACCCGAAAAACCGCACGAGGAGAAGGGCTTCCACGGCGATATACATGACGCCGCGATCCTGGCCGGCCAGGAACTGCCCGGTCCCGGGGACCCCAAGTGATGCGAGCGGACGCAGCCACGATGGAGTTCGAATGGAGGGAAGCGAGTCCTGCTCGGTTGCAGAACCCGGGCGGTGTGCGGTCCAGCGTGCTGTCGAGCGCTGCGCTGCGCCGTGTGCCGGCAGCGCCAGCGCGAATACGACGAAAGCCGCGGCGAGCGCGCGAGACACCTACAACGTTGCTCGAAGGCTGATGTGCACGGGCTCGTCGAAGCTCGACGAATCGAAGAACACCTGTGCAAAGTCCAGAGTGAAGCGGCCGAACTGGAGCCCCACTCCCACCGACGGGCCCGAGCTTTCGGAGTGCAGAAACGCGTACCCGCTGCGCAGTCGCACGATGTCGCCGTATCCCAACTCGATCCCCACGTGCGCCTCGGGATCGTTGTACCGCCCCCAACTATCCTGAAGATCGAAAAGGAAACGTGCGTCGAATGGCAACGGCGCTCCCGTGGCGTGAGAGAGTACCACACGATACACCGCACCGATGTGCACTCGCGTGGGCAGTGGATCTGCCTGCTCACGGTTCTCGAGTTGCAGCCGGAAGCCGGCGTGTCGTACCGCGACGCCGATCCGAAAGTCGTCGGAGGCACCGAACGCATACTGCAGCCCGACGTCGACGCCATGGGTCGTCCCGACGACGGACCGTGCACTCCCGCAGTCTCCGCTGCAGTCCTGGCGAAATTGAATCAGTTTGTAGTTCAGGCCGACGCTCAGATCTGTCGCGAGCTCAGTGGCATAGGAGGCGAGGAGCTCGAGGTTCTTGACCGAGATGCGGCCGATGGGGAGACCGGGACCGAGCACGACTTCCTGGCTGCCGAAATCCACCAGATAGGCTGCGACGCCCAACACACCAAGCCGATTGGCGTTGATGTACCCGGAGAGCATCGTGTTGTCTGATGCGAATGTGGATGCGTAGTGCAGGCCGAGTTCCGTGGATTGCATGCGTGCCAGGCCGGCCGGGTTCCAAAACGCCGACTCGCTGGTTCCCCCATCGGCAACAGCTGCTTGTCCCAGCGCCGCGGCCCGCGCCCCCACCGGGATGAGAAGGAACGTGGCACCGCCCTCCTCCGGGGCGGAACCGTTCTGTGCCGCCACCGGCGACGCTCCACCGAGGAGCAAGAGGATTACGGCGACGTCAGAGCGGCTTGGCCTCATCAATCAGCATGATCGGAATGTCGTCCTCGACGGCATAGACCAACCGGCAGGCATGACATACCAGCTGTTCGGCCGGATCCGTGCGGTGCTCCAACTCGCCCTTACACTTGGGACAAACCAGAATCTCGAGCAGCTCAGGCGACAGAGTCATTGTTTCCTCGTAGCGGGTGGGCGAAAACCAAGCTCACGGAGCAGGTGCGGCGACGTCCGCCATCGGGGCAGCACCTTGACCCACAGGTCAAGATAGACACGTGCACCGAGGAGCGCTTCAATTTGCCGTCGCGCGAGCGCCCCCAGGCTCTTGATTGTGCGCCCGTTGGCTCCAATGACCATCCCCTTCTGAGACTCGCGCTCGACGTACAACGTCACTCGAATATATACGGGGTCCGAAGACTCCCGAAACTCATCGACATGCGCCGCGAGCGAATACGGGAGCTCCTCGTGGAGCAACTCAAACGCGGCCTCGCGCACGAACTCTGCGGCGAAAAACCGCATGGGCTGGGTACTCATGTCGTCCGGATCGTAGTGGAATGGGCCGGCGGGACAGTGAGCTCGGCACCACGCGAGGAGCTCGTCGATGCCTTCGCCGGTCACCGCACTGACGACGAATACGTCGGCACCGGTCTCGGGTCGGATCTGTGGCGCCGCGCTGTCGGCAGCCGTGTACACGGTCGCGACGGCCTGCTTGCCGAGAGCGCCTTTCGGCACGAGCTCCGCCAACGGCGGTGCTGGGGCCTCGCTCGTACGATGAAGGTGCAGGATGGCGTCGGCGCGGCTCAGGACCTCGACGGCCTCATCCAGCATTGTCTGCTGTAGCAAGTAGTGCGGCTCGAGGAGACCGGGCGGGTCGACGAACACGACCTGACTCTCGCCGTCGGTGCGTATCCCGATCACTCGCTGACGAGTCGATTGCGGTTTGGCACTGATAATGGCGAGCTTGGTGCCGACAAGGGTGTTGAGCAGGGTCGACTTGCCGGCGTTCGGCCTTCCAGCGAGCACGATCGTCCCGCAGCGAGTGGGTTGGTCCTCGTGCATCGGTGGGAAGCTACGACCGCCGCGTCCAGGCGGAAGTGGTCGAGCAAAGCGAGGGGACGGGTATGTGGCCGTCCCCTCGTGTCTTTCGTCGTGCCGCGCGGTCGATTAGCCTGGGCTGGCCTTGTTCATGAGATACTCGTGCATGGCTTCTGCGGCTTGACGTGCCTGTGCGATCGCCGTTACGACCAGTTTGGGACCGAGCACGTCGTCCCCGCCCGCGTACACGCCGTCTCGCGTCGTCGCCCCGGTCTCCTCGTCGGTCGTGATGAGTCCCCAGTCATGGGTTTCCAGCCCGTCCGTCTTCTCGCCGAGGAGGGGGTCCGGCCAGTATCCGAGCGCCGAAATGACGGTGTCGACGTCCATGGTGAACTCGGAACCGTCCACGGGCACTGGTCGCCTGCGGCCGGAATCGTCCGGATCGCCCAGCTCCATCCGGATGCACTCCATCCCACTCACGTGGCTGGCATCGTTCCCAACGAATCGCACGGGCTGCGTGAGCCAATGGAACTCGACACCCTCTTCCTTGGCAAATGTGCGATCGCGTTCGTTGCCCGGCATCTCGGCTTCGGTGCGACGGTAGACGCACATAACCTGCTCTGCCCCGAGGCGCACCGACGTTCGCACACAGTCCATTGCGGTGTCGCCGCCTCCGATGACCGCCACACGGCGTCCGATCTTCGGGAGCCCGGCGAGATCAGGCGGCTTGCGGTCTTCCTCGACGTTGGCGCGGACCAGGAACGGCGTGGCCTTGTACACCCCAGCGAGATCGGCGCCGGGGATTTCGAACTGAACGCCGAGGCCAGCGCCCACACCGAGAAAGACCGACGCGAACCCCTGCTCAATGAGCTGCTCGATCGTCATGGCTTGCCCCACCACCGTGTCAAATACGAACTCGACGCCGAGGGCCTCGAGGTAGTCCGTGAGATCGTCAACGATCTCGTGGTCCATCTTGAATTTGGGGATGCCGTATCGCAGGAGGCCACCGCTGTCCGGCCAGGCGTCGAACACGGTGACCGCGTGTCCCTTTCGGGCCAGCAGCATGGCTACGGTGAGACCTGCCGGGCCGGCGCCGACGACAGCGACCTTGTGGCCGGTCGGTGCGTCGCGCTCAATCAGCAGACCACCGTGCAACCGCTCATGATCGGCGACGAATGCCTCGAGCCGACCGACCGGTACCGGTGGTTTGCCCTTCTTGTTGTAGATGCATGCTCCCTCGCACAGCAGCACCTGCGGACACACCCGTCCACACACCTCCGGCATGGAACTCGTCATGCGGAACACAGCGGCGGCGTCTTCGACGTGACCGTGCTCGAGCTGCCACAGGGCCCACGGAATGTCATTGTGGACCGGGCATGCTTTGACGCACAGCGCTCCTGGGCACTGGATGCAGCGAGCGGCTTCCTCGATGGCAGACTGGAGATCGAACGGCAGGTGGGTCTCCTCGAAGTTCTGCCGTCGCACCGATGGGTCCTGTTTTGGCACGGGGTGGGCCTCGGCGGCGAGCCGGGCTTTGCGGTCGATTTCTTTCGGGTTCGGTTTGGGCAGCATGCCAGATCTCCCAGGATGGCTCGGTCAGGCTCGCGCGGCCGCCAGGAGAATGCGCGTGTCGTGCAGCCGCGAAAGCGCCGCTTGTGCCATCTGTCGCATGAGCGCTGCGTTGATCTGAGGATCGACTTCGCTCAACGCCCGAAGCCCGCCCGCCTCGACCCGGAGCACGTGACTGGGACAGCGCGTGCGCACAGTGCCTTGGTAGACGAACGGTTCGAGTAGTGCAGAGATGCCGAAGGGGTCCCCCGGGTTCATCTCGCTCACGAACAGTTCTTTGCGGAGCTCCGGGCTGATCTCGTCGACGGCGACGTAGTGGAGCTCGACGCATCCGTCGACCATGACATAGAGATGCTCAGCCGGTTGATCGGTTTCGAAGACGGTCGCGTTTTCGTCCAGCGCGACCTCCTCGGTCAGCATGGCAATGGCGTTCAGATGTTCGGGGTTCAATCCCGCAAAGAACTCGTAGCGGCGTAGCACCTCAGGCGATACCATGGGTCACTCCCTCCTGCCGACCGGCGGGCGATGCAGCCGTCGGTTGGCTCAACGTGTCGAGCACGAGTGACGCCGCCACCTCGACGGCGCGCTCCACCAGTGGCGACAGTCTGTCGGAAAACTCGAAGGTCGCCGCCGTCTCGATGGCGACGACCGTGATGACGGGTGGCAGCGACACCCCCAGCGCGCGCCCGACCTCGAGTGCGGTCTGGAGCGAGGTGTCGTGGGCCGCCGTGCTGTATCCATTACTCG
>JAOTWK010000606.1 GCA_029862935.1 Gemmatimonadota bacterium
CCGCCGGGCGAGCACCGTGATCGTGTACGATTCCGGGTCCCCGGGGAGACATGTGGGTATCAGCTACGTGCTGAGCAAGCCGTTGGGCTCAGCGTTCCGCGAGAATCCCAAACGCCTCAATAGGGATGTTGCGTAGTTGTACTGGCTGCGTTTCGGATGCTGCATCGGTAGCGACTCCAGATCGGGGCGTCACCACCATCATGCGCCGACCTGGGAGCTATGTACCAACGTCTGTTGTCTTGGTCGTCTCGTCCGATGCTTGTCGAGTCTGCCCGAGCCTACAGGATTGTGAACGTGATGCGCTGCTCAACCAGCACGCGAACCGCGATGCCGCCCATGCGGCCCGGGCGAAAGAGTGCTTGGCGAACCGCTTTCACTGCGGCCCGTTCGAACTGGGCGTGGGACGACTCCACGACAACAATGCTCGCGGGAACTACCGTTCCGTCGGTGTGCACGATATAGCGCACGTCCACGTATCCTTCGATGCCGGCCCGACGCAATAGGCTCGGGTATTTCGGCAGCGGGGCATAGATCTGCTGCGGCAGCTCTTCCACCGCTGCTGCGAGGAAGACGTCGGGCTGATCAACGGGTCCTTCCCGGCCCTCGACGCCGGCGAACACTCCACCTTCCACACCGCGGCCGGAGTAGTCCCGAGGGTCGAACCGCTGATCGAGGTCGATCGGCGAAATCCCGGTCGGGATGTCGAGCGGCGCCTCGAGCACCTGAAATCCCATGGGCGGCGGCGCAAGCGTCGTGACGAGTGGCAACGCATCGCGCTCTTCCGGCTCCGGCGCGGCATCGGGGGCCGCTTCGGTAAGGGTGAGCATGATCGTGTCCAGAGCGGGCGCACTCCGCACGGCCACCCCCATTGTTCCCAACGCCGCGGCGACAACGACAGCCGCCTGGAACGCCGCGGAGACGAACAGGCCACCACACGCTCCCCGCACGTCGCGACGTCCTCGCCGGTTCGACTCGACAAGGCAGTGAAACAGCGCCCTTGGCGCCGGCGGATTCCGTGACGCTCGCAGCACCTCGTTGTGCTCGCACTGCAGGCACGTCACCGTCCATGCCAGCCGCCGCCCTGCTGCGAGCTTGACCGGCCCACGAACGGCGAGCTTGCCCTGACACACGGGACACGCGAGTGGGGTGGATGGTGATGTGATCTCGTGGCGCAGCCGTTCGACGCCTTCTGGGCCGGAGTCGGATATGGCACTCGAAGTGCCGAGTCCACGCGGGAGTGTTCCACGGTGGGGAGTGCGGCGCGCGGAGTTGCGCCGGAGTCTGGGAAGCAGCCTATAGAAAGTCATTCCGCCCTGCCGTCGAGGACCGCGTTCAGTCCCTATACTCACTACGCCAGATAGAGAGTAGTGTTTCAAGAGCGTAACGGTCGGAGTTCGAACGGGGACGGATCGG
Organism: Gemmatimonadota bacterium; assembly: GCA_029862935.1. Next base: position 1,414 of record JAOTWK010000606.1, read on the forward strand.
TTTTCAGTTGTCAGTCATCGGTGATGCGACAAAGAACATGTCGGGCGCTCAGGAGGGCGTCCGTGGGTGGCGGTTGCCTGACCAGGGGTCCTGATGTAGCCTGGGCGCCAGCCGCGCCGCACCGAGCGCTCCTCTTTGCCTCAACGCCTGGAGGAAACGACCGTGCAACGGACCGTTCCTAGCCTCGCCGCAATCACCATGCTGCTGTTCGTCGCCACCGGGTGCCGTTCCGCCCCGACGGATGAGTGGACCCCGCTGTTCAACGGCCGAGATCTCACTGGATGGACTCCCAAGATCACCGGAAGCGACCTCGGCGAGGATCCGTGGCAGACGTTTCGCGTGGAGGACGGGCTCCTGACCGTGAGCTACGAGAACTACGAGACCTTCGACGGCCGCTTCGGGCACCTGTTCTACGAGGAGCCGTTCTCACACTACCAGCTGCGCGTCGAATACCGCTTCATCGGCTCGCAACTGCCCGACGCTCCCGGCTGGGCGTTCAAGAACAGCGGCGTGATGTTCCACGCTCAGCGTCCCGAGTCCATGCTGCGGGATCAAGATTTCCCGATCTCGCTGGAAGCGCAGCTGCTGGGCGGCAACGGGGTGGACGAGCGCCCCACCGCCAACCTGTGCACCCCGGGCACGCACGTCGAGATGAACGGCATGCTGGTCGAGGAGCACTGCATCACCGCGTCGGCCCCCACGATCCACGGCGAGGAGTGGGTGACGCTGGATCTCCTGGTCCTCGGTGACTCGCTGATCGCGCACATCATGAACGCCGATACCGTGCTCACCTACGCGAAGCCCGTTGTCGGTGGCGGCGTGGTGGACGGATTCGACCCGGCCGTGAAGCAGGACGGGCGGCCGCTCAGCGGTGGCTACATCGCGCTCCAGAGCGAGAGCCATCCGATCCAGTTCCGGCAGGTGTTGGTGCAGCGGCTCCGAGGCGACGCCGCACGGTAGGCCCCACGGATCCTTCACCTGCTCACTGGTCTCAACGTC
>JAOTWK010000607.1 GCA_029862935.1 Gemmatimonadota bacterium
CCGGCTTTCCGGCCGGCGTGAAGTGGGACTTCATGCCGAAGCAGAAGAGCAAGCGTCATTACCTGTGCTGTAACGCCGACGAGTCGGAACCCGGAACTTTCAAGGACCGCGAGATCATGCGCTGGACGCCCCACGCGCTGATCGAGGGGTGTGCCATCGCGGCGCACGCCATACGAGCCGAAGTGGTCTACATCTACATTCGTGGCGAGTTCACCGAGGCGATCGCGGTCATGCAGCAAGCGCTGGACGAGGCCTATGCCAAGGGCGTCCTGGGTCGGCAATCCCTGGGCTCGGGCACGTCCATGGACATGTACATCCATCGGGGGGCCGGTGCGTACATCTGCGGTGAGGAGACCGCGCTGATGAACTCGATCGAGGGCAAGCGCGGGAACCCCCGGATCCGACCGCCGTTCCCAGCGGCCGTCGGGGTGTTCGGCATGCCCACGACGATCAACAACGTCGAGACGCTCAGCTCGGTGCCTCACATCATGACGCGTGGGGCGGAGTGGTACAAGTCGCTGAGCCTTTCGAGCCCCAAGAGCACGGGGACGAAGCTGATGAGTGTCTGTGGTCACGTCGCGAGACCGGGGAATTACGAGATCACGATGGGCTTCCCCATGAAGGATCTGATCTACGATCTCTGCGGCGGCATGATCCCGGGCCGGACCCTCAAGGCGGTCATTCCCGGTGGATCGTCCGTGCCGGTGCTGGACCGCGAAGAGGCCGAGAACTGTGTCCTCGATTATGAGGGCTGCGTTGCCGCGGGCACCATGCTTGGCTCGGGTGGCATGATCGTGTTCGACGACACGGCCGACATGGTCTATCAAATGATGCGCATCGCAAAGTTCTATGCGCACGAGTCGTGTGCGCAGTGCACGCAATGCCGGGAGGGCACGGCGTGGACGGTGCGGATTCTCCAGAGGATCCTGTCGGGACAAGGCGAGATGCAGGATCTCGATCTCCTGCTGGACGTGGGCGAGATGATGACCGGGAAGACGATCTGCGTCCTGAGCGACTCCTGCGCTGCACCGGTGGGGAGTACCGTGCGGAAGTTCCGCGGCGAGTTCGAAGCGTACATCAAGGGCGCACGGCAGCCCGCCGTCGCGCTCGTGTGAGGCGGGGATGGCCGATCAGGAACGGGTGACACTCACCATCGACGGGATGGAGATCACGGTCCCCAAAGGGACCACCATCCTCGAGGCGGCCAAACAGGCCGGCGTGCTGATTCCCCATTACTGCTATCACCCGGGACTGCCGGTGGCGGGTGTTTGCCGCATGTGCCTCGTTGAGATCGAGGGGGTGCCGAAGCTGCAGATCGGCTGTGCCACGCCCGTGGCTCAGGGCCAGACGGTGCGGGTCAACGAGTCCGAGCAGGCTAAGCACGCCAGGCAGGGTGTGTTGGAGTTCTTGCTCATCAATCATCCGCTCGACTGTCCGATTTGCGATCAAGCGGGCGAGTGCGAGCTACAGAACTACGTGTTCCAGGAGGGCCGAGCCCGCACTCGGTATTCGCCGACATATCCAAAGCGCTTCAATCCGGTGGAGGATTTCGGCGGCGACGTGCTGTACGTTCCCAACCGGTGCATCCTCTGCACCCGTTGCGTTCGGTTCATGGACCACGTGGCCGGCGAGCATGTGCTCAACGTGAGCGAACGAGGAGACCGCGCCTTCATCGGGATCCATCCGCAACGACAGCTCGACCATCCGTGGGCGGGGAATGTGGTGGACCTGTGCCCCGTGGGGTCGCTGTTGTCGAAGGACTTCCTGCACAAGGCACGGGCGTGGGAGCTGGATCACACGCCGAGCGTGTGCACGGGGTGCTCTCAGGGATGCAACGTGAACCTCGACACGCGGGCCCATTCGGTTGTCCGGGTCCGTCCGCGGCCCAATGCCGAGGTCAATAAGTACTTCATGTGCGACCACGGGCGGCAGACGTATCGAGCGATGAATCGGGGGGACCGGATCGAAGCCCCGCTCGTGGCCGAAGGCGGAGCACTGGTGGCGGCCGACTGGGATCACACGCTCGCGCGGGCCGCCCAGATCCTCAAGGGATCGAGCGGCACCGCCGTGGCCCTCGTATCGCCTTCGGTGTCGACCGAGGCGCTGTACCTCCTCAAGGCCGTCCTCGACGGCTTTGCGATGACCGGGGCGTTCCGTGTGGAGCGGGCGGAGAGCGAGCAGCCGCTGGTGGGGATCGCGGGGCTGTCGCTTCGGAGCGAGCGTGCCCCAAACGTTGCCGGTGCGACGTTGCTCGGCTACGAGGAATCGTTCGATCGCGCCCTTCAGGCTGCCCGGCAGGCTGCAGTGGTCGTTGTGTTGAATGAGGATCTGGACGGGGTCACGAGCGACATGCTCAAGGGTGGCGGCAACCTGATCTACATGGGTACGGCCCTACCCGACGTCGCGCGC
>JAOTWK010000608.1 GCA_029862935.1 Gemmatimonadota bacterium
CCTCTCAGTCGTTGTGCCGCACCCCGCGTCTCGTTCTGCTGTTCGGCCGCTGCTTCAACCCCGCCACGCTCCTTCTCGACGCATGCCGTTGTCAGCTCGGGGCGACATACCCTCAGCGGCTAATCTGTTGGCTGGTTGGACATGCCGCCAGGCAACGTCCTGGCGATGGTCAGAGGGGTGCGACCACGCAAACCGTTCCCCCATAATCCTTTACCGGGCACAATCAATCCAGCGGCGCTGTCGGAATCTATGTATCTTTCGCGGCCAAAATTCAGGAACGAGATGACCGACGCGCTGAAACACTTGCAGGCTGCCCTCGAGGACCGGTACCGGTTTGGGCACGTGATCGCCCAGGGGGGGACGGCAATTGTCTACCTGGCCGAGGATCTCCGGCACGATCGCCGAGTCGTGGTGAAGATGCTTCGTCCTGAGTTTGCCGCGACCGTCGGGGCCGAACGGTTTCTCAGCGAGATCAAGATCGCGGCCAAGCTTACCCACCCTCACATCCTGCCGGTGCACGAATCAGGAGAGGTGGAGGGAATCCCCTACTACGTGATGCCCTATGTCCAGGGCAGATCTCTCGCGACGCGTATCGCGCGTAAGGGCCAGTTCAGCGCGGAGGAGGCCCTCCGGCTGGCGTCGGAAGTAACCGAAGCGCTGGTCTACGCGCACGCCTGCGGCGTCGTGCACCGTGACATCAAGCCGCAGAACATCCTGTTGCAGGCGGGGAAGGCACTCGTGACGGACTTCGGCATCGCCCGTGCCATGGGAGGGGCGATCGGCATCACGGGAGCCGGGCTGGTCGTGGGCTCGCCACCATACATGAGTCCCGAGCAGTCGTTGGGAGATCCCGTGGACGGGCGGGCGGACATCTACGCCGTCGGTGCTGTGCTCTACGAGATGCTGGCGGGCGAGCCACCGTTTGCGTCGCCCACGCTGCAAACGACGCTGACAAAGAGTCTGACGGAAGAACTGCCGCCGCTCGGAACCGTCCGTGACGGATTGCCGGAGGGGCTGGGATCCACCGTGGCGAAGGCGATGGCTCGGAACCCGGGAGACCGCTTCCAGACGGCTACCGAACTGCGAGAGACCCTCCACGACTTGCTCGACCGTTTGCGCGGCGAGGCAACGGCTGAGAAGGGAAAGGGACCCACACCCGAACGCGTGGCAGCGCTGTTCGGCGTTTCGGCCGCCGCAGCGCTCGCAGCGATCTACGGCGTGATGAAACAGATGGGCCTGCCGCCCTGGACATTCGCCTTCGGGACAGGCCTTGCGGCGGTCGGCTTGCTCCTCATGATCCTGACGGCCCAAGCAGAGCAGCGCCGGAGAGCCGGCGCGGCGGGGCATTGGGTCACACGGAGGCTCACGTGGCGCCATTGGGCCGCGGGCGGGGCGGTTGCGGTACTCGCCTGGGCCACCGTGGCGACGGCTCTCGTCGCGCGGGGGGACGGATTTCTAGACGTAGGGCGAGCGCCGCGCCTTGCGGTGCTGCCGTTCCAGAACCTGGGAGCGACCGAGGACTCGTCCATCGCTGACCGTTTCGCCGACGAGATTCGTGGCAAGCTCGTCAGTGTAACGAAGCTCCGGGTCATCGCGCGCGAGAGTTCGAACGAGTACGCCGGAAGCACCAAGTCGCCGCAAGAGATCGGTCGGGAACTCGGGGTCGACTACCTTATCACGGGCACCGTTCGCTGGGCGCAGGAGGGTACCAACGGGCATCACGTGGACGTAGTACCCGAGTTGATCGACGTGCGCACCGGTGACATCACGTGGGAGCAGTCGCTCAGGTCAGCATCGACGGACGTGTTCAGTATACAGGCAGACATCGCGGTGCGCGTGGCGGAGGCGGTCGACGAGACCCTTGGTGCGAGGAAATAGAACTCTTCGGCTCTCGTAGCAACGGCCGACCGCTGGTGGCTGCCAGCTAACGCTCACTCCACCCGCAACCCTCCCAACAACAACTCGACCTCCATCGTCCGCTCAGAACACGAACGGTATGAACATCTTCGTGTGTTGCATGTACGCTCGATATGCAGCACCGAAATAGCGCACGTTTTCCACTTCTTCGACTTTGGCTGTCGCAACCAGGAAGGCGGTCCCGCCGATTGCCACGATGGCTCCAACCCAAGAGGGGCGCTTGAGGAACACCCCCCATGCTAAGAGAAACAGCGAGCTGTAGAGCGGATGGCGGATGTACTTGAACGCGCCCGTGGTCACCAACCGAGTTGTCTTCTCAATCCAGGCCAATGGCGCATCGTGCGGTCGGTCGACACTGGGTTTGCCCTGAACACGCAATGCGTGGACGCCGGAGATAGCTGGGACAATACAGCCCACCAACAGGAACCAGGAGATGAATTGGCGGACCGAAACCGGATCGCCAAACCACTGCCGGAGGCCGATGCAGT
>JAOTWK010000086.1 GCA_029862935.1 Gemmatimonadota bacterium
CCTCGTCGGTCAAGGCATCCTCTTCTTTCGAGTCGTACACGACGGCTCCCTCTCGCAGCTCCATCGTCCGGTAGGTAGTCTGCCGCACGAGATCGAGATCGTGTGTCGCGAACACAACCGCCGTACCTGTGGCATTGATGTCGCGAATCAGTTGGAACACGCCGCGCGTCGCTCGTTCGTCGAGGTTTCCGGTCGGCTCGTCGGCCAAGATGGCGAGCGGGTCATTGACGAGTGCCCGAGCAATGGCGACACGTTGTTGCTCCCCGCCCGAAAGCTCCCGAGGGTACGCGAGGGCTTTTGCAGCCAGGCCGACTTGCGTGAGCACGCGCATGACCCGGGGGGCGATGGCACTGCGTCGGGCACCGGTCACCTCGAGTGCAAATGCCACGTTCTCTTCGGCCGTGCGATCCTCGAGAAGGCGGAAATCTTGAAAGACGACCCCCAAACGTCGGCGCATTTTGGAGATCTCCCCTCGGCGGGGCTCCGATGTGCTGAATCCCGAGACGCGAACGGTGCCAGACGTGGGGAGCTCGTCGGCGTAAATCAGTCGAAGGATCGTCGACTTTCCCGCGCCGGAATGTCCTGTGAGAAACACAAACTCGCCCTTGGCGACGTGCAGCGAGACGTCCTTGAGTGCCAACGAGCCTTTAGGGAAGGCCTTGAAGACTTTGGAAAAACGGATCACGGCTAGAGCGTACTGAAGGCTTCCTCGAAATCGGCGATGATATCGCCGACATCCTCGATGCCCAGACTGATACGGATGAATCCGTCCGGAATTCCCTGCGCAGCCCGCTCACTCGAGCTGAGCGAAGCATGCGACGTGAATCGTGGTTCTGACACGAGTGTCTCGACGCCGCCCAGGCTCGGGGCATGTGCAGCCAAGCGCAGCTTGCGCAACACGACATCGGCGGCAGCGGGTCCACCGGCCATCGTGAGTCCGACCATGCCACCGAACCCGCCCAGCAGGCTCGCGGCGACAGCGTGGTCGGGGTGATCCTCGAGTCCGGGGTAGTGGACCTCGGCGACGGCCGGATGCCCGCGGGCCCATGATGCGAAGGCCATCCCGTTGGCGTTGTGCCGCTCCATGCGCACCGCGAGGGTCTTGAGCCCACGATCGACGAGCCAGCTCGCATGCGGGTCGGGCGACTGTCCCCACACTTGCATGAGCCGCCGGACTTCCTCGACGACGGGCTCCGAGCCGGCCACCACCCCACCGATGACGTCGGAGTGGCCGTTCAGGTATTTCGTCGCGCTGTGGATGACCACGTCCGCGCCATGTTCGATGGGACGGAAATTGAGAGGCGTCGCGAATGTCGAGTCGACGATGAGTGCGATCCCCCGTTCGCGGCAAAAGGCCGCCAACGGTTCCGGATCTGGGACCCGCATCAAGGGGTTGGTCGGGATCTCGACAAACACGGCGCGCGTCGTCTCACGCACCTGCTGGCGCCAATTCCGAGGATTGTCGGCCATGACGAATGACACTTGGATCTCGAGCTTGCCAAACTCCTCCCGAAACAGGCGGCGGGTGCCTCCGTACAGCCACTCACTGGCAAGTAAGTGGTCGCCGGGCCTAAGCATGGCGAGATGGGCCAAGGCCGTGGCGCCCATACCGCTCGCGACAAAGATTGCTCGCTCCGATCCCTCCAGTGCCGCCAACTTCTCTGCCAATCTGAGCTGATTCGGATTATTGCCGTACCTAGTGTACAGGACCTCCTCACTCGACCCCACGGGGTGATGGAAGGTGCTGGTTTGATAAATGGGCGTGGAAACCGGTGCTCGGTCGGGCTGGCGTTGCGGCACGCCGTGGATGGCCCGCGTCGAAGGGCCATGCTCTGGCACTTTCATTCGGGAGCTGGGGTTGGGGACCTGCCAGGCTTCTCTCCGGCGCGTGCGCGGTCGGCCGTGGGGGGACTGCTCGGCGCCCGTTTCGCGGCCGCCAGCATCCGGCCTGCGATGTCCTCGGGTGAGGTGAGGCCGCTTCCGGTGAGCGCAGAAAACTCGCGGCGAGCGCGATCGGGCACTTGACCGAGCACCCTCACCCGACCCTCTCGATCTCGCGCAACGACAGCCAGTCCGTGACGCTCCAGGACGTGCTCAATCGCTTCACAGTGGGCCGCTGACACCCCATGGAGCAGGAAATAGTGGGCCTGTCCGTGTTCTCTGAGCAGCGTGCCGACAATCTCGTCGGCGCAGGAGAAGTCGAGGCAGCGCACCGTTCCAAAATCGATCACTGCGACCCGTTCCCCCTGAGCATCGGCCAGCGCCTGCTCGATCCCACTGCGCACGGCGCGCCCAGTCGGCCGAGTGACGAGGTCACCGTGCCCGCTGGACGCCGTGTCTTCCAGAATGACCTTGAGATCAATGCGCTGCATGGACGCTATCCAGCCTCCTGGGCGGGAACGATCATCAGGATCTGACTGCCGGGGAAGTCCGCAAGCCCATCCGTGAGCGCACTGTCGTCATCCCACGGCGGGACAATGGCAATGCGGGCGGTCCCACTTTGCACACTCAGCTTCCCGGACCAACGGTTGAGGTAGCGGGCGATACCGCCAAGACCCTGGCCTCGACCAGGGTCTCGAAATCGGCTCGCACCGTGAAAGAGGGCGGCTTCCAGAGCGGCTGCGTCACCCCAACGATCACCGAATCGACCTGACTGGGCCGCCTCGAGGGATCGGCGAAACCCAATCCCCGCATCAGCGACCGCGATCACCACAACCCGCCGACCCAATCGTCGCCGCCAGTGGTAGGCTTGTACCGCGACCCACCCCGACGTCCCGGCGTGCTCTACAATATTCTGACAAGCCTCTGAAAGCGCCATAGCGAATCCCATCGTTGCAGACGCTTCGAGGCCCAACTCGCCCGATAGGATGGCGGCCGAACGTTCCTGAATCGTTTCGACCACGCCGTGCACGTCGTCCGACCCTCGCACCGGCGTGATGGCGAGTAGGACATCCGATGAATGACTGGGAGCGACCCGTGGCACCTTGCCGTGCATTTCGAACCAGTTCTCTGCGTGGGCAAAGAAGCCGGCGCGGCCCCAGTAATGCGCGACGTCGCGATCGGTGGGAATGGTGAGCAAGGGACGTTCGGGCCCGTGTTCCGTGGCCCACTGGCCGGCCGCCAGCAAGCCGATGAGCCCGTATGGAGATGCCCACTGTGTCGCATGCGCGTCGAACAGCACTCGGTCGTCCGTGAAATCGCCGCACTTCTTGGCGAACTGGTCGAACGACCGATCGTCGAATTGGGTGGGGACCTCGACAACGCGCGTCATGTCGGGACGATCTCTCCGCGGAGGTGATATTGCAAGCCTGTCGCCCCTCGATACTGCACATTGCGCGCGGCCGCCGCGTTGGCCTGCCGCATGGCGGCTTCCATGTCCGTGCCGCGGACCAAGTACCCCACCATGGCGCCGCCAAACACATCACCACATCCCGTGGGATCACGGATTTCGACGGGCACAGGGTCGATGCGCGCGGTCCGAATCGGCGCTGGGGGAGCACCCACTCCGGTGCGCTGGCTGAAGAAATCGAAGTCTGCGGTCGAGAAGTAGACGGCTCCCCGCTCACCCAATGTCACGACCAGGAGCCGCACGCCGCAGCCGATGGCTCGGGCCGCGACCTCCATGGGGTCATCGCCGATGAGGTGCAGCTCGTCCTCGTTGAGTTGCACCACGTCGAAGCATGAAAACCACTCGCTCACGTCAGGCAGCCGTCGCGGGACTCGGGTGCCGTCGCATTGGACACCGAGCAGGAGGCTGTGGAGATCCACATAGAGAGGTCCGGAGAACTCAGCGCGAAGGTGACGTGCCGTATCGAGGTCCACCTCGAAGCCGGAGATCAAGTTGACGTACACGGCATCGAGATCTCGGACCAGTGGTGCGAGCTCGTGCCATTGCCACGAGGGAACCCCGCCGCTCAAGCGTTCCGCGCGACGCGTCAGCGACTGATATCGGAGTGTGACACGATTGTTCGGTTCGGGGACTTCGACGAACCGAGCGGCCGCTGAGCGCCGAGTCAACGAGCGGAGGAACGCGTTTGCTTTCGGGGCGAGATCGCGCCCGACCTTGATGAGCGGCACGAGCTCCCAGTCTTCAGGGAGCGACACTTCCAGCGCAGCGAGCGCGTAGGCGATCCCGCCCCACTCCTCGACGGGTTCTTCGCTGTCACCGCGGCCGTAGATGGTGTCCCACACCATCGTGCCGACGATCCCGAGTCGCTTCACGCGCCTCCCCAAGACTGCACCTTGAAGGCGGCGACCGCTCCGAACACACCTGCGGTGCCTGGAAGCTCACCGGGGACGATGCGGCATGCGTTGACTGCCGGTCGGAATGCACGTCGGGTAACCTCGGCGCGAAGCGGGCCGAACAGTGTCTCTCCCGCCGCCGTCACGCCACCGCAGATGACGACGATCTGCGGATTGAAGATGTTGATGAGGTTCGCGACGGCCGTTCCCAGGAAACGCGCGGTATCCTTGATCGTCTCGAGGGCGTACTCGTCGCCGTCCCGTGCGGCGTCGTACACCACTTGAGCCGTAATCGACTCCAGATTGCCACCCACGTAGCTCGGCAGATTCGTGTCTGCCCCCGCTTCAATGCCCTCGACGGCCCGATCAGCAATCGCGGTGCCTGACGCGTACGCCTCGATGCAGCCATAGTTGCCGCACTTGCAGCGTCGACCGGTGGAATCGATGGACATGTGGCCAATCTCGCCGGCGATGTCGCTCGCCCCGTGGTAGATCTGACCGCCGAGCACGATACCGCCGCCAATGCCGGTCCCGATCGTGAGACCGATGACCGGATCGGCGCCGCGTGCGGCGCCTTGCCACCACTCGCCGAAGATCGCGCAATTGGCGTCATTATCGAGCGTCGCGGGTAACCCGACGGCTTCGCTCACGCGATCGCGCAGCGGGAAGTTGCGCCATCCCAGGTTTGGGGTGAGCAGCACGATACCCGTGCTCGTATCGAGCGGGCCCGGTGACCCGATGCCGACGCCAGCCACGTCGAGGGTGGTCGTCCCCAACTCGGAGCGCGCGTCGCTCAACGAGTGATCGACCATCTGTGCAATCTGGGCGACGACGGCATCGGGTCCATCCGTGTTCAACGTGCGCTCCTTCTTGATCCCGTACACCGTGCCGCCATTTTCTGGAACGGTCCCAACGACGACATTGGTACCGCCCACGTCTACACCGACGATCAGTCGCATCGCTTCCCCCTAATCCACGCGCAGGACGGCAAGAAACGCCTCCTGCGGAATTTCCACGGTTCCGACTTGCTTCATACGTTTCTTACCTTCCTTCTGCTTCTCCAGAAGCTTGCGCTTCCGAGTGACATCGCCGCCATAACACTTGGCCGTGACGTTCTTTCTGAGCGGCCGTACCGTTTGGCGCGAAATGATTCGTGTGCCGATCGCGGCCTGGATGATGACCTCGAACAGCTGACGCGGAATCAGCTCCTTGAGCTTCTCGGCCATCTTCCGGCCCCAATCGGAGGCCTTGTCTCGGTGGATCACGACGCTGAAGGCGTCAATCGGATCGCCGTTGATGAGCATGTCGAGCTTCACCAGGTCACCGCGGCGATACCCCGCGAGCTCGTAGTCCATCGACGCGTAACCGCGTGAGACCGTCTTGAGGCGATCGTAGAAATCGAGAATGATTTCGGCCAGCGGGAACTCCCAGTCGAGCTCCACACGTGACGGATCCAGGTACTGCATCCCGACGTACTCACCGCGACGCTCCTGCCCGAGCTGCATGATCGCGCCAATGTAGTCCGTCGGCGTCGTGATGCGTGTCTTGATATACGGCTCCTCGACATGATCGACCGCGGATCCCGTGGGCATCTTGGTTGGGTTCTCGATGATGGTATTCGTGCCATCGGTGAGATGCACGTGATACTCGACGTTGGGTACCGTGGCGATAAGGTCGAGATCGAATTCACGCTCGAGCCGTTCGCGCACGATGTCCATGTGTAAGAGACCCAAGAATCCGCAGCGAAACCCGAATCCAAGCGCAACGGAGGTTTCGGGCTCGTAATGCAGCGATGCGTCGTTGAGCTGCAGCTTCTCGAGCGCGTCGCGGAGCTCTTCATACTGGTTCGCGTCGGTCGGATACATACCGGCGAAGACCATCGGGTGGATCTCTCGATAGCCCGGGAGCATCCGGTCGGCCCGCTGCGCCGCATCGAGCATCGTGTCGCCTACACGTGTCTCCTGAACGCCACGGATGTTGGCGACGACATATCCCACTTCACCAGCTTCGAGCACAGCAGTCGCGCGCTGTCCCAGCTGGAGATACCCGACCTCTGCCACTTCATAGCGATCACTCGGGTGGGTCCCGAAACAAATCTCCACGCCTTTCCGGACCTGGCCGTCGACCACCCGGACGCTGGGAATGGCACCGCGATAGCGATCGTAGTACGAGTCGAAAATGAGTGCCCGAAACGGCGCCGTGGGATTTCCCGATGGGGCTGGGACGCGGTCGACGATGGCGTCGAGGAGTCGATCGATTCCCGATCCCTCCTTCGCCGAGATACGGAGGATCTCCGCAGGGTCCGTCCCGATGAGATCGGAGAGCTGAGCGGCACACTCATCGGGCGTCGCCGCTGGAAGATCGATCTTGTTCAGCACGGGTATGATCTCGAGCCCTGCATCGACGGCAAGCAGAAGATTGCTCACTGTCTGCGCTTGCACGCCTTGACTCGCATCAACGACCAGAACTGCACCTTCGCACGCGTTCAGCGATCGTGAGACCTCGTAGGTGAAGTCCACGTGACCCGGGGTGTCGATGAGGTTCAGCTCGTAGACCTCTCCGGATGCTTGGGTGTACTGCATGCGGACAGCGTTGAGCTTGATCGTGATACCACGCTCCCGCTCGAGATCCATCGTGTCGAGGACCTGGGCACGCATGCGACGCTTTTCGAGCGTGGCAGTCGCCTCGATCAGCCGATCCGCGAGGGTCGACTTCCCGTGGTCGATGTGCGCGACAATGCAGAAATTGCGGATATGGTCCTGACGCATGGGGGGGAATATAGGGGGGGAGAGGGGGCAGGAGGGGCAGAAGGGGCAGAAGTGCAGCGGCACAGCGGCGATGCCCTGATGTCTGATGGCTGAAAGCTGATGGCTGACGGCTGATAACTTACGACTGTGTTGGGAGACTCCTTCGTCGACGGTGACCATGACCGAGTTTCGAACCGCTACTTTGCTGGCTGCGCTCTGCGTGGGGCTCATCGCAGCATCGGCTGACGCCCAGCAGGTTCCCCGAACCGATCAGCGCGTCGAAGCGAAACGCGGGATGGTGGTGGCCGCCCATCCCGATGCGGCACGTGCCGGGATCGCCATGCTCCAGGCAGGCGGGAATGCCATCGATGCAGCCGTGGCCGCGGCGTTCGCCGTAGGGGTCGTCGAGCCGATGATGTCGGGCGTGGGTGGCGGTGGATCGATGGTTCTGTGGTTACAGGAGTCGCGCCAAGCATGGAACGTCGAGTTCTATGCGTCCGCGGGTGCTGACCCGGACTCGGCGCTCGACGCGGTTCCCGCAGCGGAACGGCACACGGTTCGGCCCGAGCGGTGGGTTGCGGTGCCGGGCGCTGTCGCGGGGCTCCTCGAGGCGCACGAGCGTTACGGTGCGCTCAGTCGCGCGACCGTGCTCGAGCCGGCGGTTCGACTTGCCCGCGATGGGTTCATCGTCAGACCGCTGCTCGCGCGGGTGATCGGAGAAGAAGAGCACAAGCTGCGACGTGACTCGAGTGCGGGTGAGCTCTTCTATCCACGTGGATCGGCCCTAGGCGTTGGTGACAGGCTCCGACAGCCCGTCCTCGCCCGCACGTTGGAACGGATCCAAGATCTCGGGCGGGACGGGTTCTATCGGGGCCCATTGGCTCAGCGCATCGTGGCGGCGCTGCAGGCCGGAGGCAATCCGATCACCCCCGCAGATATGGACCAGGTGCGGGCTCGCTGGCGGCGACCCGTGTGTACGACGTATCGCGACCACACCGTGTTGGCGGCGGCACCGCCGCTCTCGGGGGTGCAAGTGCTCGAGACCCTGGAATTGTTGGAACAGTTCGACCTGTCCGCACTCGGTCACCCGACCCGGAGCGGTCCAGCGCTCGGCACGATGATCGATGCAATTCGCATTGCCCACGCTGACCGGGATGCCTGGCTGGGCGATCCCCGCGATGAGGCGGTCCCCGCCACGGATCTCGCGAGTGCGTCGTTTGCCACCGCGCGCAGGTCGCTCGTCGGCATCGATCCCATTCCCCACGCTGTCGAGCCAGGCGACCCGTGGGTTGCCAACGCAGCCCAGCCGCCGCCGGCGTGTGCCGCGATTGGCGCGTTCCCGCCGAACCGTCTTCCGGCACCCGTTCGACCTCCTCGCGACCTGCTGGACCCGGAGGGAATGGACAGCGAGACAACCCACCTGTCCGTGGTCGACGCGCAGGGAAACGCCGTGTCGCTCACCGTGACGATCGGCGGGTACTTCGGCTACGGCGTGTACGTTGCTGGCGCGTTCTTCAATGATGCGATGGAGAACTTCGGCGGCACCCCTGCCAACCGACGGGGGAATAGGCGCACACCGCGCTCGACCACGGCACCGACCATCGCGCTGCGGGACGGTCGGGTGCGCCTCGTGGTCGGGTCACCGGGCGGTGCACGGATTCCTCCTGCAATTGTGCAGACGATCGTGTATGCCCTCGACTACGGGGAAGATCTTTGGACGGCGGTCGCGCGGCCACGCGTCTACCCGTCGTACGACACGCCACAGGTCCAGCTGGAACCGGGATTCGCTGGTGACGCGCTCGCGGCGCTGCGCCACCGCGGCTACGATCTCACCGCGCGGCCACCCATGGACATGTACTTCGGTGGAGTGCACGCGGTGCTGGTGCAAGACGACGGGACGTTGATCGGCGCCGCGGACCCGCGGCGGGACGGTGCCGCGGTGGGGTATTGATTACGGGATACGGGATACGCTGTGTCGGGAGCCTTCGTATCCCGTACGACGTATCCCGCACGACGTATCCGTTCTATCTCCCGCCCGACACGATCTCCGCCGCGCTCTCCGGATTCCACTTGGGTCGCTCGGCGGCGTTTGCCACCTCGAGTCCGAGGTAGAACATCAGCTTGACGATCCGCGACTGTTTTTCGGCATCGATCTTTTCCGGCTCGTCGCCGGGACGGTGGTAGTCTTCGTGTGTCCCACTGAAGAAGAAGAGAATGGGGACGCCGCGCCGCGCGAAGTTGATATGGTCGGAGCGGTTGTAGAAGTTCTGCTCCGGCCAGAGATCGTCGATTGCCGTCATGTTAAGCTCGGGATGCGCGGTGTTCACTCGCTCGAGTGTCGCTCCCAAGTCGGAGTGGTGTCGGCCAATCACGACGATCGTGTCGGTCCAGTTGCGTCCGACCATGTCCGCGTTGAAGTTGGCGACCATCTGCTTCATCGGCACCGGCGGGTTCTCCGCGAAATAACTTGAACCCCACATGCCGCGCTCTTCTCCGCTCACCGTGAGAAACACGATCGAGCGCTTGGGTCGAGGCTGGAGGGTGGCGAACGCCTCGGCGAGCTCGACTACCGCGATCGTGCCGGAGGCATCATCGTCGGCGCCATTGAAGATGCTGTCGCCGTTGATCGGGGTCCCGACGCCGACGTGGTCCATGTGGCCCGAGTACACGATGTATTCGTGCTTGAGCACGGGATCGCTGCCCTCGAGAATCCCGACCGTGTTGGGCGCTGCCTGTTCGCGTACCGTCTGATACTGCAGGTCGATCTCGACTGCCAAGCGCTCCAGTGCCTGCACGGTCAACGGCGCCTGGGCGTCAAACGTGGCAAGCGCCGCGTCATATCCGCTGGCGGCGAAAAGCGCCTGCACCGTCTCGCTTTGCACCTCGAGGAACGCCATGCCCCCGCTACCGACCTGGGGACGCGGGCGATCCATCATGGCCTGCATGCGGTTCCACGATGCATCCGGTCGTTGCCCGATCCAGACGAGCGCTGCTGGCTCGCGGCGAAACGCGGCCTGCATCATCTCACGCACGGAGGCACCCGCTCCAGTCACGAGGAAGACGATGCTTCCCGTTGGTATCTGCTCCATGATCGAGGAATCGCCGCTGCCGCCCGAGACGAGATACGGAACACCTGTCACGGCGCTCGAGGAGACACCGCTCCGAAGCAGAATGTCAGGTCCCAGCGCCCAATCCGATCCATTCGCAAACCGGACCCGAGATCGCGTCGGGTCGAGCGCCATGGTACGAATGGGGTAACGCTGGATGAACCCGTCGTCGCCACCGGCAACGAGCCCCAATCGCTTGAACTCAGCGGCGATGTATTCCGCCGTTTCGTCGAGCTCGGGACTCGGGGTGTCTCGGCCGCGCATCGAGTCGTGGGCGATGACACCGATGCGGTGGGCGATATCCTTCGGTGTGATCGACGCCACCGCGGAAGTGATCGATTCCGCCGACTGCGCGGAGAGCGCCGTCGGGATGATGAGCAGAAATGTCAGGCCGCGCACGAAACCCATGATCGAGCAGACTCCGTTGAGTGTACGTAGGGAGAAGTGACCCAGTATTGTACACTCGGTGCGCGGAATGTGCCTTCGATCCTGATGGAGCTACGGGCGTTGCGGCGATGAGGGGGGGCGCCGCGCCGGTGGGCGCGTGGGGGGCTGCCGCTCGCTCGGTCGGGCCTGTGGTTTCTTGGTGGGCGCCTTTGCTGG
>JAOTWK010000087.1 GCA_029862935.1 Gemmatimonadota bacterium
GTATCGGGGGTATCGCCCCGCCGCGACGCGGTGACCTTTCTCGCTTGGGACTCCGCGCCATGATCGGTGGCAACTTGGCGGCGTTCATGTCGGCGAGTTTGGCGGGCATGCTTCTATGAGGGATAGGGGATAAGGGATACGGGGGATACGGGACGAGCGATACGGGATAAGGGATAAGGGATACGGATGCTGAAGCAAGCAGTTGCGGCCGTACGTGAGAGGCTTCAGGGGGTCGAGCCCGAGGTCGCGATTGTGTTGGGGTCGGGGTTGGGTGCGCTAGCCGATGCGGTCGACTCACCGATTCGTATTCCGTACGGCGACATCGCTGGGTTCCCCGCGACCTCGGTACATGGGCACGCCGGCGAGTTCGTGGCCGGGTCACTCGAGGGCGTGCCGGTCATTTTGCAGAGCGGTCGGTTTCACCTCTACGAAGGGCATGCGATTGAAACGGTCGTGTTGCCCGTGCGCGTGTTCGCCGAGCTCGGTATCGAGACCCTCATCGTGACGAACGCTGCTGGTGGGCTTCGTGCCACCTTTCGGCCACCGCTCCTCATGCTCATCGCCGATCACCTGAACCTGATGTGGCGGAACCCGTTGTTCGGACCGGTGGTGAAGGGTGAAGAGCGGTTCCCCGACATGTCGGAGCCGTACGATCGCGGGCTCCGCAGCGCAGCCAAGGCGGTCGCCAACGAACGAGGCATCTCACTCGCGGAAGGTGTCTACGCCGGCTTGCTGGGGCCGAGCTACGAAACGCCAGCTGAAATCAGGATGTTGCAGCGGTTGGGGGCGGACGCCGTTGGCATGTCGACCGTACCTGAGGTCGTGACGGCGCGAGCGCGCAGACTGCTGGTGTTGGGCGTTTCGAGCATCACAAATTGGGGGGCCGGACTGTCCGACGCGATGCTCTCCCACCAGGAGGTTCTGGATGCGGGGCGTGCGCTCGCCGGCGACCTGGAATCGCTCGTGCGGGGTGTGGTGAAGCTGGTGGGCGGAACCTCGTAGCCGGACGCGGAGTACCGCATGCGGGCCGCAGGTGGCGATACTTCCGGTGCGGCCGTCGTGTTTCAAGTTCTCGAGAAGAGGCAGGATCGATGAAATCGAACGGACTCTGGCTTGTTGCCATTGCGGCACTCGTGTTCGGCGGGTGCGCCGTGAACCCGGCCACCGGCGCCCGCGAGTTCATGCTCGTGAGCGAAGGCCAAGAGATTCAGATGGGCCTGCAGTCGGACCCGGCCGTCGTCGCGACCTTCGGGCTGTATCCGGATTCGTCTGTGCAGCAGTACGTACGGGGGCTCGGGGAGCGACTCGCAGCCCGGTCGGAGCGACCCGATTTGCCGTGGACTTTCCGCGTCGTCGACGATCCGGTCGTGAACGCCTTCGCACTTCCAGGGGGGTTCATCTACATCACGCGGGGTATCATGGCGTACTTCAACTCCGAAGCCGAACTGGTGTCGGTGTTGGGCCATGAGATCGGACACGTGACGGCGCGCCATTCCGCCCAGCAGATGAGTCAGCAGCAGCTCGCGCAGGTCGGCATGGTGGCGACAGCGATCCTCGTGCCGGAGACGCAGGATTACCTGGGCATTGCAGGCGCCGGGCTCCAGCTCCTCTTCCTCAAGTTCAGCCGCGACGACGAGCGACAGGCGGACGACCTGGGATTCCGGTACATGACGCGGCTCAACTACGACCCGCGGGAGATGCCCAACGTGTTCGCGATGCTGAATCGGGTCAGCGCTGCAAGCGGTGGCGGTGGTACGCCCAGTTGGCTCTCCACCCACCCCGATCCGGAAGACCGCCAACAGCGGATTGCGGCCCGTGTCGCTTCAACGACGATCCCACAGAACGCGATCGTCAACCAAGCGGCCTATCTGCGGCGTCTGGATGGTCTGACGTTCGGTGAGAATCCACGTGAGGGGTTCTTCCGTGAGCAGATCTTCCTGCATCCTGACCTGCAATTCCGCATGGACTTCCCGTCAGGGTGGAAGACCGCGAACCAGAAACAGGGCGTGATCGCGCAGAGTCCACAACAAGATGCCATTGTCCAGATGACGCTGGCCCAAGAATTGACTGCGGGCGCGGCGGCACAAACCTTCACGACCATGGAAGGCGTCACTGCCGGTTACCCACAGTCGAACTCGATCAGTGGCAACCCTGCCGCCGTGGTGTCGTTCAGTGCCGCCACGGAGCAGGGCACACTCCGCGGCATGGCCGTGTTCATCGAGTTCGGCGGTCGGGTCTATCAACTCCTGGGATTTGCGCCGGCCGACCGCTGGGGCACCTACCAGTCCACCGTGCAGCGGTCGTTTTGGAGTTTCGACCGCCTCACCGATCCTGCTGCATTGGCCGTCCGACCCCTGCGGCTCTCTATCGTGACTTTGGACCGGCGCATGACGCTGACGCAATTCAACCAGCGCTATCCCTCGCAGGTGCCAATCGAGACCATCTCCATGATCAATGGGGTGGACGTCTCGACCAGCCTCCCCAGTGGCACGTTGGTCAAGCGTGTGGTGGGAGGACCGCTGCCGTAAGGGCCGTCAGCCTTCGGCCGACAGCTATCAGCTACTCCTCCCCGTCGTGGGGGAGTCCACCCCGCGGTGATCGCAGGTACTGGAACGGAGTCTGATAAAGGAAGTTCGACACGCGAGACATGTAGATGTCTGCATAGCGCTCCACCTGCCGCGCCAAGTGGCTCTTGTCGTTCCCGGCCCGCATCAGCAGCCCCCAGCGCGGGTTATTGAGCCTGCCGGCGGCGGCCGCCATCGGTGCGATTTCGTCGTCGAGCACATTGAGCTGGTCACGGATTCCACGAAGTCGCTTGTCCAACTCACGACTCGGTACCGCGGTCTTCGGGCCGTATTTCCCACGCCGACGCTGCAAATCGAGCCGGATCCGCGAATACTCGAACTCGAGTGCTTCCTTTTGGCGCATGAGCTCCGTGAGTTGGTGTTGCGTTGGCTCATACGCGGATTCGGCGCGCAGATCTTGTTCGAGCTCACGTAGAACGAGCGCGGTGCGCCAGCGTAGGACACTCTTGGACACATGGACGTCGGTGTAAATGTGGTCGCCCACATAGAGGATCTCGTCACCAGAGAGGTGAAGGTGCTCCTCCACCATTGCGGCGTTGCCGCCGAGGTAGATCCCGTCGTCTCGAATCCCCGTCACCGTCGGCTTGAGGAGCCCGTCGTCTGTCACAACCTCGAACACGGGACGGCGTTCCCAGAAGAACGCTGGCTTGCGCGCCGACACGATGACGACGTCGAACAAGTCCCGCCACGTGACGCCATCTGGCAAGAACGGGTCAAATGCGTACGCCATCATCGCCTTGGTGTAGGGCCACTCGGAATTCGTGATCAGCAGAAGTTTCTTGCCGGCCCGTTGCTGGTCGAGAAGTGCCAGCGGCAATTCGGGGTCCGGATCCACGAACCTATCCGGATCGGCGATGATCTCTCCCTTGAGCTGCCCTTCCACATGCGCCTCGTCGATCAACGTGCGCACGCGCCGATACAGATCGGCGTAACCCAGCACCTCGTGCAGCTGTCCGGCGTCGAGGCGATCGACCAGCTGCGCGTACATGCATGCCTCGGATAGCGCGAAAAGGGTGTTGAGGAATACGTAGCGTTCCTCTCCGAGGTCAACGAGCTCGCGGGAGTAGAGCCGTCGTTGTTCGTCGAATGACAGCGCCCGCGTGCCGTGGTAGGTCTGCTTGACGTATCCAAAACGGTTGGCCTTCACGATGTTGCCCTGCTCGACGTCCAAAATGAGCCCGCGGATCACCAGGTGCGGGTCGAACTCGAGGTCGGCAATGGGCCATTTCAACGTTTCGAGCTTGGCCTTGAGGTGCTCGTACGCACGCCGCTCCCACTGCTCGCTCCGGTAATGGATGAGGGTGTAGTCCATGTCGTAGCCGATCGCTTTGATCGACCGCAGATTGAGCGTCCGGTTGCAGAAGATGCCGCGCTCTCGAGCAGGTGGCCCGGCGAACGGCTGGGCTGCTTCAGACTCCGGCGGATGGTTCATGTGTCGTCGTTGCCGATGGGTGCGAAGTGATTGAGTGGACCGTGGCCACTGCCGAGTCCGGGAGCTGTCGCGATCGCGCGGTGTACGAACTGCAGGCCGACTTGCACCGCATCGTCGAGCTCTCGACCTAGCGCTAAGGCCGCGGTGATGGCTGACGAGAGTGTGCAGCCGGTACCGTGCGTCGAGGTGGAGTCGATCCGAGGCCGCCGAAAGCTGCGGACGTCATCCCGGCCTGCGACCGCGAGGACGTCGACCACTTCGTCGCCCGGCAGGTGCCCGCCCTTGATGAGTGCAGCGTGGGCGCCCATACGCACGAGTGCCCGTGCGGCGTGCTCCATGTGCTCGACGGTCTCGATCGCTACACGCGCGAGGATCTCCGCCTCTTCCACGTTTGGCGTGACTAACGTGGCCAACGGAACGAGGTGGTGTGCGACTGACTGCTCGGCATCCACATCGAGCAGCCGATCGCCAGACGTGGCAACCATGACCGGGTCGAGGACGTAATTCGGGAACCGGCGGTCCTGAATGGCCCGCGCCACCGTTTCCACGAGTTTAGACGTGGCGAGCATGCCGGTCTTGACGGCTGCCGGAAAGAGATCGTCCGCCACCGCGTCGAGTTGTTGCTGCACGACATCGACCGGGATGGGGTGGACACCCCGTACGCCACGCGTGTTTTGGGCGGTGACCGCCACGAGGACGCTCGTGCCGAAGACGCCGAACTGGTGAAACGTCTTGAGGTCTGCCTGCACACCGGCGCCGCCGCCCGAATCGGACCCGGCGATCGTGAGGGCGATCTTCATCATCTCGTCGTCAGCGGCGCGTGCGCTTGGCGAAAGCGTGTCGTCCCGCGACATTGCACCCGGTTATCATGGCTTCCAACCTCGTGACACAGGTCCGCAATCTACAACGGCGCAAGGGCCGCAAGCGGCGCGGCCTCGCCGTTGCCGAGGGGGTGCGACTCGTGGAGGATGCCCTGGCTGCCGGGATCGGCATCCAGGGGGCCGTGATCGGGCCGACGGCTTCCACGACAGATCGTGGTGCCCGGTTGGTCGAACAGCTGGCTGCGCACGCCGTTCCAATCGAGGAAGTGACGGAGAAAGCGCTCCTCGACCTGGCCGACACCGATACGCCCCAGGGGGTCTTGGCGGTGATCGATCCGCCGCGGTGGGAGCTGGACAGCGTGCAGCCCGCGCGCGGCCATCCGGTCCTGGTTCTCGACGGGGTCCAAGATCCAGGCAATGTCGGGACCCTGGTGCGCACGGCCTTTGGTCTTGGTGCCCCCGGCGTGCTCGTGCTGTCCGGCACCGCGGACCTCACCAATCCCAAGGTGATGCGGGCCGGTATGGGCGCCACGTTTCGGCTCCCGTGTGTGCCGGTGCAGGACGGGGAATTCGAGGCCTGGGTGCGCAGGTCGGATGTCGAATTGTGGGCGGCCGCGGTGGACGGCGTGCCTGTCACTCGGGTGGAGGTCTCGCAAGCGGTCGCACTCGTCATCGGCAACGAGGGAGCGGGCGTGCGGCCGAGCATTCGCTCGCTCGCCCGGCACCTGGTCTCGATCCCGCTGGTTCGCGGTGCCGAGTCGCTGAACGTGGCGGTCGCGGCGGGCATCCTGATGCATGAGGTTCGCCGTGTCGGGTGAGCTGCCGGTGATTGTGCTGGCGGGCGTGCTGGGCGCATTGCTGGGGAGCTTCCTCAACGTGTGCATCCTGCGCTTGCCTGAGAACCAGTCGGTTGTGCGACCGCGTTCTCGTTGTCCAAAGTGCCAGACCCTCATCGCGTGGTACGACAACGTGCCCGTCGTCTCGTGGCTCCTCTTGCTTGGGAAATCCCGCTGCTGCCGTGAGCGCATTTCGATCCAATATCCGCTGATCGAGGCGCTGACAGCGGCAATGTGGGCTGTGGCATTCTGGCACTATGGATTGGGATGGATGGCGCTCCAAGGCGCCGTGTTTGGCACGCTGCTGCTGGGCATCGGCATGACGGACGCCCGCACGTACCTGATTCCCGACGAGTTCTCGATTGGCGGTCTCGTGATCGGTCTCGCGCTGTCGTTTGCGCACGGGCTGGACGGATTTCTCACTGCCGTGCTCGGAGCCGCCGTGGGCTTCTTCCTCCTCCTGCTGGTTGCGTGGGTGGGTGAGAAAGCGTTCCGCAAGGAGGCCATGGGTGGCGGTGATATCAAGATGATGGCGATGGTCGGAGCCTTTGTGGGCTGGAAGGGCGTGTTGCTCACGATATTCGGCGGTGCGTTACTGGGCACACTCGTGTTCGTGCCGCTCACGATCGGCAAGAAGCGCCTGGTGCCGTTCGGGGTGTTCCTCGCTGCTGCCGCTGCCGTGGCGTTCGTCGCGGGCGACCAGATCATTGACTGGTACCTGCGATTGGCCTGGGGCCCCCGGTGAGGGTTCCGCAGGTCCCAACCATCCTTCCCCTTGCACTATCCAATCCAGTGAAGCCTGAAGATGCGCCGCCGAGGTGAGTCCTGAAGAGCCGACCGCTGAATCCCGTGGAGAATGACGCGGCCGATGCCAGGTCGGCGGCGGGCGGCGATGAGCGGGCGTTCGAACGGCTCTATCGGCGCCATGTGCCGCGGATCCATAGCCTCGCACGGCGCATGATGGGGCCGGAGGATGCGGATGAGGCGACGCAGGAGGCCTTCGTCAGAGCGTGGGAGAAGCTTGGGACATTCAGGGCCGAGTCGGCGTTTGGGACGTGGCTGCACCGTCTTTCGATCAACGTGTTTCTGGGCCGGCGGGCTGCCGAGGCGAGAAGGAAGGATCGAGTGGTGACAGGGGATGATGTGATGGGTCGGATGTCCGGCGTACAGGATCGGCCAGACTTGTCGATGGACTTCGAAACGGCCATCGGTCGTCTCCCGCCGGGTGCCAGAAAGGTGTTCGTGTTGCACGACGTTGAGGGATTCAAGCATCGCGAGATCGCCGAGTTGCTCGAGGTGAATGAGGGAACGTCCAAGGCGCAGCTCCACCGAGCGCGAACCATGCTGCGACGCTATCTCGAAGCGTGAGAGGTGAGGATGCACGATAGCTGGCAGGATCGACTCTCCGAGTACGTGGATGACGAGCTGAACGCAGACGAGCGCTTGGCACTGGAGTCGCATCTTGCAGAGTGCGCGACGTGCCGCGCGTTGCTAGCGGAACTGCAACAGGTGGTTCAGCGCGCTGGTGCGCTCTCGGACCGCGCTCCTGACCGGGACCTATGGCCGGATATCGCCAGCCGGCTCGAGAAATCCGGGTCGGTGGTGGACATTGCCACGCGCCGCGCTGTGCCCAGACGCGTGTCGTTTTCGGTTCCCCAGCTGGTGGCGGCGGCCGTCGTGTTGATGGCGGTGTCCGCCGGAGCTGTGTGGCTTACGATGACTTCCAGTTCAACACCTGGCGAACCTGGAGTGTCGAGCGGTGGGCCAGCGACGGTGGTCACGGCGGTGGCAGTAACCGAATACGATGCAGCGGTGGCCGCCCTGGAGCAGGAGTTGGCCGCGCGACGCAGCAGCCTGGACAGGACGACCGTTGCGGTCTTGGAGGAGAACCTCCGGATCATCGACGAAGCGATCGAGGAAGCTCGTGCAGCATTGGAGCGGGATCCAGGCAACACATATCTCAACCAGCACTTGGCCCAGACCATGTGGGGCAAAGTGCGACTATTGCGTCGGGCCACGGGTTTGACGCCGTTGGCGAGCTGAGGCTTTCGGGAGGCGCAGGAGGAGAGACTGACATCATGCTGACAACGTTGATACTGACAGCCATGCTCGGCGCGCCGGCGCTGCCCCAGACGGACACCATAGTCCCGGTGCGGGAAGGGGCCGAGTTGCTCGTGGAGCTGCTCCGGGGCCAGGTGAACGTCACCACGTGGAATCGCAGTGAGGTCAGGATCGTGGCGGAGCACGATGCTGACGATTGGGTCGAGGTCGAGCACGCTGACCGGCTCGTGCAGATCGAAGTGGGAGCGCGCTATGGACCGCCCGACCACGTCGACTTCGAGATCACCGTGCCGACGTGGATGGGAATCGCGATTGAAGGCGCGTTCGTAGGAGCAGACCTTCGTGGTGTAGCAGGTGAAGTGAGCGTCCAGACGGCGCACGGCGACGTTCGTCTGGACGGCGGCCGGGGTTTCATCGAGTTGGAGTCGGTACAGGGACAGGTGGAGTGCCGCAATGCCCGGGGACGGATTCGCATCAGCTCGGTGAACGGCGGTGTCCGATTGATCGGCGCGCAGGGGGACATCACGGTGGAGACCGTCAATGGCTCACAGGAACTGAGCGGAATCGACTCGGAGTCGATCGACGTGAGCGGAGTGAACGGTTCCATTACGTACACCGGCACGATTCGCGACGGCGGTCGATACATGTTCAACTCCCATAACGGCGACATC
Source organism: Gemmatimonadota bacterium (assembly GCA_029862935.1). The sequence goes on from JAOTWK010000087.1 coordinate 8,407, forward strand.
ACGATTGCCGTTCCCGCAGGCACGAATGCCAGTATGTGGGTGGCGACGTACAATGGGGACTTCGAGACCGATTTCCCGGTCACATTGCGCGAGACTCGCCAGCAAGGAAAGCGATTCAACTTCACGCTTGGAAGCGGCAGCGCGCGCGTCGAGCTAAACACGTTTGGTGGGGACATTCATCTTCGTCGACCGTAGCTTTGCATCATGAGCACTGGTCGCGTTGGAGGAACCATGTTACGAGCATTTCCAGTAGCGGTAGTTGCTGCGGTCATTGGCCTGTCGGTGTTTCGGTACGGTGATGCAGCCACCCCCTTCACGGCGTCGGCGACCGTCTCTCAGCAGGCGGGCGACTTCGATTGGCAGGGCCAGTTGCAGGCAGGCCAGGCGATCGAGATCAAAGGCGTCAACGGGTCGATCGAGGCAGTTCGTGCGGGCGGCCGTCGCATCACCGTCCGCGCGACCAAGCGTGCGGGCGACAAAGGCAACGTGGCCGACGTGACGTTCGAGGTCGTCGAGCATGGGGATGGTGTTACGATCTGTGCCGTGTATCCCAGCAAGGACGCCGACAAGCCCAATGAGTGCGCGCCTGGTGGCAAGGGGCGGATGAACCTGAAGGACAACGACACGAGGGTGTCGTTTTCAGTGCAAGTGCCCGATGGCGTGAATCTCGTAGCGCGCACGGTGAACGGTGGCATCGAGGCGGAAGGGATCGGTTCGGACGTCCATGCGCATACCGTCAATGGCAATGTCGAAGTGACGGCTGCAGGCCACGTGTGGGCCAACACCGTGAACGGGTCGATCGACGTGCGAATGGGCCGTGCCGAGTGGTCCGGGGATTTGGCGCTGACGACGGTCAATGGGTCGATCACGGTATCGCTACCCGATAACGTGGGTGCGGAGGTGTCGGCAAGCACGGTGAACGGGGCGATCGAGACCGAGTTCCCGTTGACCGTGCAGGGACGGTTTGGACCCAAGCAACTCAAAGGCATGATCGGTAGCGGCGGTCGCAAGCTCACCCTGAGCACCGTGAACGGGGGGCTTCGACTGCAGCGCGGCGGCTGAGTCCCAGCACTCGTAACCCCGGGTACCGATACCGAATGTACCGCCGGCTGGTCCGCCAGCCGGCGGTCTTCTTATGGGGATCCGTGGCCGGCGAAACTTCCGCGAGGCTCGGGGTTATTGTTCAACCGCATGCAGAACCTACCATTCATGAGGCCGCGATGCCGCGGCTCGTATCTGACCGCTCGTTCAGAGGTGTTTCTGTGGGTGCGACCCTGAAGCGTTTGTCCGCAGTGGCCTTCCTCGCCCTGGGGCTCGTGGCCTGCGGGGAGCGCGGCAGGGCACAAACTGACGAGCGCGTGCAGCAGATGGCGCTGGAGTTGGCACCGGAGGTCGAGCGGGCGGTGGGACTTCCGTTCAAGTCACCCCCGGTGGTGGCGCTCCGGTCTCCTGATCAGGTCCGCGCGTACATGATGGTCAAGCTGGATGACGAGATGCCGCCGCGCCGGCTGCAGGGCGTGACGCTGGCCTACCGGTTGTTCGGGTTGCTCCCGGACACGTTGGACCTTCGCTCACTGCTGCTGTCGCTCTATACGGAGCAGGTGGTCGGTTTCTACGACCCGGATTCCCTCACGCTCTATGTGGTGGAGGGGGCGGATCCTCTCGTTCTCAAGATGACGCTTGCGCACGAGCTCGTGCATGCGCTGCAGGGCCAATACATGGCACTGGACACGCTGCTCGAGTCGACGCGAGAAAACGATCGGCGTGTGGCTGCCCAGGCTGTGCTCGAGGGACAAGCGACGCTGGGGTCGCTTCTTGCGCTCATGCCTGAACATGATCTCGACGCGATCCCTGACTTCTCGGGCACGTACCGGCAGGCGCTCAAAGACCAGCACTCGGCGATGCCTGTGTTCAGTTCGGCGCCACTGATCATCCAAGAGAGCATCGTGTTCCCGTACCTCGAGGGTGCCAACTTCATTCGATGGTTTCGGAATGCGCATGGTGACACCGTGCCGTTTGGCGAGCGCATGCCGCAGTCCACCGAGCAGATTCTCCATCCTGACCGGTATCGCGAGCGAGACGACCCGGTTTCCCTCGAGCTCGCGGCCCGGCGGCCCATGGTCTACTCGGATGGGTTGGGTGAATTCGAGATTCGCGTGCTGCTGACCGTGCTCACCGGGAGTGAGTCCACCGCTCGTGCCGGTGCGCTTGCCTGGGCCGGCGATCGGTATGCCGTGTATCCGGCTGCCAACGGCGAGTTCGCTCTGGTCTGGTGGTCGGCGTGGGATC
>JAOTWK010000609.1 GCA_029862935.1 Gemmatimonadota bacterium
ATACGGCGTTCGTGAACATCATCCTCGACACGCTCACATCGTCCACCACGCTCACACTCCAGACACCACTCTCTCCCGGCACCCCACTGACCTACCGCGTCACGGCAATCGTGGCTGATTCCTTTTCGGTCACGAGCACGCGGAGCCCCGTCCTGGCCTCGCCGCAGTGGGTGACGCTCTTGGCGCCGGACGGCCCCGGCGGTGTCAGCATCGCGGACCTTCGACCCACCTTTCGGTGGTCGTCGCCGACGGTGACCGAGCCGCCCGGTCCTTTCACGTACGATGTCCGGGTCGTGCGGGCCGACGACGGCAGCATCGAGATCGACGAGCCCGGCTTGACCGTCCGACAATTCGTTCCCGACCGCGATCTGGATCGGAATACACCGTACCGCTGGTCGGTCACGGCCCGCCTCGGGAGTGACAGCGCGGTGGTCGGTAGTCAGGGGACCTTTGTGATCATCGACGACTCCGCACCGCTGGCGACACTACTCTTCCAGAACTTCCCCAACCCGTTCCCCAATCGACAGATCGGGAGCACCACCACCTGCATCTGGTTCGACTTGGCCGATGCCGGCGAGGTGCGGCTCGACATCCTCGACGTCCGCGGGCACGTGGTGCGCCGCATGGTCCCGGGCACTCAGTTCGCCAGCATCCTCCAGCCGGGCCGCTATGGCCGTTCTGCTGGCGGCGCTCCATCGAGTTGTGACCCACGACTGGAGTGGGACGGGACCGCAGGCGACGGATCGATCGTGCCGCGCGGGATCTATGTCGCACGACTGGTGACGTCGACAGGAACCTTCACTCGGCGGATCGTGTTCATGGGCGCCGGCTTCTGAAATGCAGCTGACGGTCCTTGGCTCGGGCACGGTGGCACCATCGAGCGAGCGCACCGCACCCGCGTACTGGCTCGAGGCCGACAACGTGCGGCTCCTTTTGGACTGTGGCGCGGGCACGCTCCACCGCGCCGCGACGTTCGGGGTCCCGTGGGCGGACGTCACCCACATTGCCCTTACGCATTTCCACATTGACCATTGGGGCGAACTGCCCCACTTCCTGTTCGCGCTGCGATGGGGAGTGGAGCCACCCCGGCGCGATCCCCTCGTGATATTGGGTCCGCGCGGGATCGGGGTCCGGCTTGCGCACCTCACCAGCGCCTACGGCGAGTGGGTGCTTCATCCGGAATTCCCGTTGGAGGTGGTCGAGCTCGACGCCGGCGCGGAACGGCCGCTCGCGGACGGCGTCGTGATCGAGACGCATCCCACCCCACATACGGCGGAGAGCCTGGCGTACGGCGTGCGAACGGAGACTGCCCGCTTGGTGTATACGGGGGACACGGGCCCTTCGGAGACCTTGGCCACCTGGGCGGCGGGGTGCGACCTGCTGCTGTGCGAGTGCTCACTACCCGAGGAGCGAGCGATGGACCAGCATATGACCCCGGCGGGGGTCGCCCGGCTGGCTCGGACCGCCGGCACCAAACGCCTCGTGCTCACCCACGTCTACCCCGTATTCGGAAGCCTCGACCCAGCCACGCTCGTCGCGGGTGAGTTCGAGGGGACGGTGGAGACCGCGCGCGATGGTGACCGCTTTACCGTCACGCCCGCCCACGGCGTGAAACACCCATGATGCGATACCTCGTCCTCATCGTGTGCTTGTGCGCCCCGCCCGCGACCGGGCAACAGATTGACACGGCCCTCCGGCATGCCGAGGACGCGTACCACCGCATCACGACCCTCCGAGCCGAGTTCACCCAGACGCTCGTCAATCCCATGCTGGGTGGACCCGAGGAATCACAGGGGACGCTCTTTCTCGAGCCGCCGAACCGCTTTGCCATGCGTTTCACGAGCCCGGACGGCGACCGGATTGTGGCTGATGGGACGTGGCTCTGGTTGTATGCGCCCAGCTCTGTGCCCGATCAGGTGATCCGTCAGCCTGTTCCGCGCGGAGGAATGGCGTCACCGAACCTGATGGGGCAGTTCGTCGATCGCCCGCTCGAGCGCTACGACGTGGACTATCTCGGCGTGGACAGCATCGGCGGTGTCGAGGTCTATCGTATCCGGCTCACACCGAAGGTCGACGGACTCGGCTTTCGCCGTGCCGAAATCGCGGTCGATCGCGCCGACGGGCTGCTGCGCCGAATCATCGTGACTGAGGAATCCGGACAGCGGCGCACCCTCGTTTTTTACAGTATCCGCACGGGCGTGAGCATTCCTCCGACCGAGTTTCGGTTCGAGGTGCCGCGAGGCACCAGAGTGGTGGGACGGTAGAAACACGCGGGGCGGACGACCTCTCGGCCGCCCGCCCCGTGCGCTCGTCGCCGCGACGGCGCTAACTGCCTTTCCGGCTCAACTCCACCTTCTCGCGTTCGGCGAGGGCGATCAACTCCGG
>JAOTWK010000088.1 GCA_029862935.1 Gemmatimonadota bacterium
ACTTGTCGGCGCTCTGGCCGGTATCCGCTTCTTCGGCATTCTGGGTCTCCTCATCGGTCCGCTTGCCCTGTCGTACTTCTTCTTGCTGATTCAGATGTACCGCACCGAATACATCGAACAGGAAGACCGTGAGGACGTCGTCGAAGGGCTCGTGGGTGCGATGGACGTTCGAGGACCCTCTGGCCAGCATCCGACCGCCACGTAACCAGCGTAGCGAGCTACCCGTCCGACGCGGCAGCCTGTCGCTGAGCCGCGCGCTGCCGTTGCTCATTGGGTTCGCTCTCCTCGACAACTACGCGCTGACGGCGCAGCTCCCGCGCGGCGCCGGTCCGTCCCCCGCGGCCACGTCTCGGCAACACCCGCCCGATTCCACAGCGCTGGTCGAGTCGCTGCGGCGAGCACAGCGTCGATTTGAGCGCCTCCGCAGGCACGCCCTTCCGCGACGCTACGCGTACTCCCGCGGTCCGTGCGACGAGACCTTCGGACAGTTTTGCTACTGGGACGACGACGATGACCCTCGTTGGGAACCGGAACCGGAGGATGAGCACGTGCGCGCCACTCGCGAGTCGCTCATCACACAACTGGACCGAGGGGCCCGCACGCTTGCGACCGACGCGTGGATAGCTGGACAACGCGTTCGGTATCTCGTGGAATTCGGTCGACTGGAGGACGCCGCACGCGCCACCGCGTCGTGCCGTGCCGCGCCGTGGTGGTGCACGGTGCTCGCCGCCTACGTGGCACACCGCGCTACCCAGTTTGCGCGGTCGGATTCCTTGTTTGCATCGGGTCTCGGACTCATGACCGAGACTGAGCGGTGCGGCTGGAACGACCTGGGCGATCTTCTCGACGGTGCGCTGGCGCGGCGGTACCGAGGGTTGAGCTGCAGCGAGCGCGATTCGCTGAACGCCCGAATCTTCTGGCTGTCCGACCCCCTCTACTTGGTCCCCGGGAATGAGCGCCGCACCGAGCACTACGCACGTCACGTCTACCATCGGTTGCTCGAAGGGACGGAGACACCGTACGACACGCGGTGGGGTGACGACAACCTGGACCTGACCAGACGCTACGGCTGGTCAGAGGGGTGGGAACGTTCGCTCTCGACCTCGACGGCAGGTCGATCGACCATCGTGGGACGGCGGCGGCGCAGCGGCGAGCACTTCGTCCCTCCGTCGGATGTCGTGGAATCACCCTCGTCGATCATTGAGGGAAGCTGGCCGCTGGACCCCGAACGGCCACGCGAGCGGTACGCTCCAGCATATGCGCACGCGTTTGACGAGCTGGCCGGCCAAATCGCTCTGTTCCGGCGACCTGGCTCTGCCGTTGTGGTAGCCGCCTTCGAGGTGCCGCGACGGATGGGAACAGGGCGCTCCGACTCGATAGGGACACCAACGGATGCCGACATCGCTCTCATAGCGTCGCGTGACGACCAGAGCGGATTGCTCGGGGTGCGTCGAACCGTCGGGGGGCCAACCGCGCGGCTCAGCCTTCGCATGCCCAGCGAGGAGGTGCTGTTGAGCGTCGAAACGCTCAACCGCACCGACAGCGTTGCGGGCCGGCGGCGCATTTGGCTCGACGCGCGTCCGCCCGCCGGGGATTCGCTCATGGTGTCCGACCTACTGCTTGTGGAGGCGGGCACCGGGCTGCCTGCCACCCTCGACCAGGCCGTCGCCCTGGCTCGCCCATCGGCACGGTTTGTCTCGGGCGATTCCATCGGGGTGTTCTGGGAAGTGCACGACCTGCGATCCCTGACGGACGCCCGCATCGTGTCGCTGGTCGTGATCAAGGAGGGGCGCGGACTTCTGCGCCGCGCCGTGGAGTGGTTGGGTCTCGCCGAACGCGACAAACCCACGATTCGACTCGAGTGGACGGACATACCGACCGGGCAGCGCCAACCCCCGGGTAAAGCGGTGACCCTTCGGCTGCCAGACGATCAACGCGGCAGATTCACCCTCCGTCTCGAGATCGCGGCAGCCGACGGCCGGCGTACGAAGGTAGAGCGGCAGATCTGGGTAGCAGAGCAATCACCAGCCGGTCGAGCCCCTGACGAATGACGCGAACCCGTACGAGGTGACGACATGCTGAGGATCCGAGCACTCCCCGGGACCGCTCTGATCGGACTCCTGCTGTTCACGTCTTGCGCGACCGAGCCGGGCTCGCGGGAGTCTGCCCTCCCAACGGGCGTCGAGGCGATCTCACTCCTCGGGGACACGCTCCGCGCACCGCCACTCGATTCGGCCGTTGCCGCCCAGCGGGAGGAGGCGCTTGCGACCGCTCGATCGGCGCTCGCGGTCACGCCGGACGATGCAGACTCGGTCATCTGGCTCGGTCGCAGGCTTGCGTACCTGGGCCGGTACCGCGAGGCGATCGACATCTACACGCAAGGCGTGGCAACGCACCCCGACGACGCGCGGCTCTACCGCCACCGCGGCCATCGGTACATCACGACTCGACAGTTCGAGCTCGCCGTCGGCGATCTCGTGCGCGCATCCGGGCTCGTCGCCGGGCAGCCTGATCGGGTGGAACCGGACGGGATCCCCAACGCTCTGGGCATCCCGACCAGCACGCTTCACACGAACGTGTGGTACCATCTCGGACTCGCTCACTACCTTCGGGGTGACTTCGAGCGGGCCGCGAGTGCGTACCGGGAGTGTCTGAGGGCCGCCGCCAACCCTGACATGACCGTCGCGACGAGTCACTGGCTGTACATGACCCTCCGACGGCTCGGCCGTGCCGACGAGGCTGCCGCCGTGCTCGACCCGATCCGTGCCGATTGGGACGTTATCGAGAACCACGAGTACCATCGGCTGTTGCTCATGTACAAAGGTGAGCTTGACCCGGACAGTCTCCTCGATGACGCGGCGGCTGCGGATGGGATCGGCAGCGCTACCACCGCGTATGGCGTGGCCAATTGGCACTACTACAACGGCCGCGACGCTCGAGCGTCGCAGCTGTTCAGGACGATCCTCGAAGGGGCACAGTGGCCCGCGTTCGGGTATGTCGCGGCGGAGGCGGAGGTCGCACGGGTGAGCGACCGCTAGCACCGCCTCCGCACGGCATTACGGTCGTGCGACGTGCACCCCGCCGTTCGTGGTTCGCACGCTGATCGGTCGTCCCCCTTGGCCCAGATCGAGCTCGATATTCCGATCCAGCCGTCCCTGCACGGTGATCGGGAAGTCGAAATGCAGGCCACCATTCGTGGTGCGGGCCGCGAGATGAGCGGAATAGCCGTCAGGAACGAGGAGCCTGACCGCCCCGTTCGTGGTACGCACGTCCATCCCGTCTCCGGTCCATTCTGAACCGGTCAGCTCGACCGTGAGGCTCCCATTCGTCGTCCGCCCGCCGACGTCACCGGCCAGGCCGACCAGGGTCACCCCGCCGTTGGTCGTGCGAAACTCGATATCGCCCGCCACGTCAGAGATGCCGATGCCGCCGTTCGTCGTCTCCACCGACAGGTCCACGCTCCGAGGAGTCGCCACCCGATAGCTCACGGACCACGACTCGTCTCGGTCTCGTTCGGGCCCGTCGGAGTCGAGGGCCCCACCATCCACGTCGATCCGGGTTTCGGCCACGAGCTCGCGCGCTCTTTGGTCGCTGTCCGCCCACGCCGTGAAGCGTGCGATGACATGAACGTCGGCTCGGGAGGACCCAGTGACCGCGATCCCGCCGTTCGGTCCCGCATCGATCTCCAAGTGTCCGGGGGCCGCCATCGTCATTTCGCGGACCTCGCAATGCCACCCACGATCCCGATCACCCTGCTCCCGGCACCATTCGTGATCTGGCAGGGTGCGCCATTGCGCCGACGCTGCCGTGACGAGGAACAGACTTGCGACGCTTACCGATGCCGCGGCGCGCCCCACGAGGGTTCGGTGCTGTGCCATGATTTGCTCCGGGTTTCTCATCAATGAATTGGATAGCCGTCAGGACAAAATGGTTGTCGCGGTCTTCCCGGCACTACGGCGGCTGGCCTGCCAGGGTTTCCGCGGGGCCTCAGCAATCATAGCGGGCGTGCGACCGCCCCTGCGATCGGATATCTTGGGGGCGTGCTCGTCCTCGGCGATTTGTTCGGCAACGTCTGGTATCTGATCGTTGCAATACTCACCGTGCTGTTGTCGGTGATTGCCTCGGGTCACGTTGTCCTGTACAAACGCGACAGCCGCGCCGCGGTCGGGTGGGTCGGTCTCATCTGGCTCGCCCCGGTGATCGGCGCCGTGCTCTATTCACTGCTCGGCATCAACCGCATCCGGCGGCTGGCAGTCGAGAAGCGATCACAGCATCCCGTGCTGGGATCGGGCCAGTTCACAACCATGGCGGTGCGATCCGCCGAGACCGCCGTGCTCCCGGCGTCGGTGGAGCATCTGCGCCCTCTGGCCGAATTGGTCGATCGAGTGGCGGCCGCACCACCAGTGGGAGGAAATGCCGTGTTGCCTCTAGTGAACGGAGACGAGGCATACCCGGCAATGCTCGCTGCCATTGAATCTGCGTCGGCGTCGGTGGCGCTCAGCACCTACATCTTCGACAACGACCATGCCGGCAGCCTGTTTCTCGATGCGCTCGAGCGGGCGGTCAACCGGGGCGTGACGGTGCGTGTGCTCGTCGATACGGTAGGCGCACGATACTCGCGGCCGTCCATCGTACGCGAGCTGCGCCGCCGGAAGGTCCGAGTCGCGCTGTTCGGTCGCACGCTGCTGCCGTGGCGGATGCCGTACATGAACCTGCGGAATCACCGCAAGATCTTGGTGGTGGACGGTCACATCGGATTCACCGGCGGCATCAACATCCGGGAGGGATCCCTGCTCCAACGCCGGTCAACGCGCGCGGTCCAGGACCTCCATTTCCGCATCGATGGACCAGTTGTGGCGCACCTGATGCACACCTTCGCGAACGATTGGGTGTTCACAACCCACGAGCAGCTCTCTGGAGATGGCTGGTATCCGAAGCTGGAGCGTGCCGGTAATGTCGTCGCTCGCGGGATCAACGATGGACCGGACGAGGATTTCGAGAAAGCGAAGTTCGTCTTCTTGGGTGCGCTCGCGTGCGCCCAACGCTCTGTTCGCATCCTCACGCCGTATTTCCTGCCTGATGCCGGACTCATCGGCGCCTTGGATGTGGCGGCCCTGCGGGGCGTAGACGTCAAGATCGTCTTGCCGCAGGAGAACAACCTCATCTTCGTGCAGTGGGCATCCACCGCCCAATTGTGGCAGGTCTTGAAGCGCGGATGCCGGGTATTCTACTCGCCCCCGCCCTTTGATCACTCCAAATTGATGCTCGTAGACGACGGGTGGGCGCTCATGGGATCCACCAACTGGGATCCCCGTAGCCTGCGGCTCAATTTCGAGTTCGGGGTCGAGTGCTACGATACCGAGCTCGCACGGACCTTGGGCGCCCTGTTCGACCGCAAGCTAGAGCAGGCACGAGAGGTCACGAGCAAGGAGGTGGACGGTCGGAGTCTTCCCGTGCGGCTCCGGGATGGCGTGGCGCGGCTCGCGGCCCCGTATCTCTGAAGGACAGAAACGCGCCTCGCGCTACCCGCCGATCAGACTCAACATCCACGCGCACGCGATGCCGCCATAGATGCCGAGCACGTACCCGCCGACAGCCATGAGGAGCCCCACTGGCGCCATTGCTGGGTGATACACTCCGGCCACAACAGGAGCCGAGGCTGGCCCCCCGATGTTCGCCATGCTCCCCGTGGCCAAGAAGAAGAGTGGCGCGCGGACGATCCGCGCGGCCACGTAGAGGACGCCCACGTGCACCGCAATCCACACTACACCGGCCGCAAGGAATGCCGGGGCTTCCATGACCGCCCTAAAGTCGGCCTGCGCGCCGACCGCGGCCATCATCAGATACAAGGCGAGGTATCCAATCCGCGACGCTCCCACTTCTTCCAACCGACTGACTGGCGTGAACGACAGCAGGAGCCCTCCCGTCACCACGATCAGCACGGCCCACGTCGTGTGGCTGATGATGGTCGGGTCACCGAGTTCCGGAAGCTGTCCCCCGACCGCGACACACAGCACGGCGGCCGCCATGCCGCCGGCAATGATGACGGCCGCGTGCCATAGCTCGAGCGGGTGACGATGGGAGTGCATGTCGGCCAATCGCCGGTTCGTCTCCTCGAGTACACCCGTGCGGGCGTTCGTCTTCCGATCGAACCTGTGCTGCCACCCGCTGAAGAAGAGCAGGACACCCATCCACCCATACCCAACCACGGTGTCGACCACGATGATCGGTCCCAAGAGTGACTCGGGCGTCCCCACGCTGCCGGCAATCGCCATCATGTTGGCGGAACCACCGATCCAGCTTCCGGAGAGCGCGGCGAGGCCCTTCCACGCCTCTTCCGGCAGGAACGGTCCAAACAGGAGCAGCGCGATCGGTGCCCCAATGAGAATGCCGGCTGTCCCGGCAACGAGCATGAAGAGCGCCGTGGGTCCCAGCCGCAACAGGCTCTTCAGATCGACCGAGATCATCAGGAGAAAGAGCGCCGTCGGCAGGAGATACCGCACCATCCACCCATAGGCATCGGACGAGGCCGGGGTGATCCCCAGCGTCGTGATGAGGGCCGGAACGAAATAGGCGTAGATGACGGCGGGGGTCCGGTCGAATAGCTTCTTGAGTTGCGGCAGACCGCTCAGCCAAAAAATCAGCGCGACGATCCCCGCAAGCCATGCGAAGATCGCCGTCTGATCGGTTACCAGGGCCGTCGCGGCCTCAGGCATTCCTAGAAATCTGCATCACCCTCCATGCGCTTCATCGCTCTCCATCGCCCGGTCGTCTCTGTCGTCTGACTAACACCACCGCACCCGGATCCGATACTCCACCGTGACCTCGCCGCGAGACGGTACGTCGACGGTAAACGTGAATGTCCGCGAGTCGACCCGTTGCGGGGTATGGCTGGACGACAGAATCTCCCAGTCGCCGCCCACCGGCTCGACGATCTGCACCTCGGCGTCTTCATCTTTGTGGTTGCGCAGCGTGACCTCCCACGTGCTCTCCGACACACAACTGCTGACGACCCGGTATTCCATCTGTCGACGGTCGCCGACGACGTCGAACGCTTCGCCCATCTTGATGCGGACCCGCTCATCACGCGGCGTGTGGTCGATCTGGTCTTCACCAATGAACTGCTGGGACCCAGCGCGATCAGCCTTGTACACGCGCACGATCCCCTTGGGCAGCGGCACACCCAGGTTGTTCTCCTCGGTGTTCTGGAAATCGAGGTACACGCCGACCTTCTGGTTCGCCATCACTTGGCCGTAGGAGCCACGGTAGTAGTACGGGAACCCGTAGAAGATGAGCCTCTTCGTGATGCCGACGCCGGTACCTTCGAGCAGTGTCACCTGCTTTTGCTCGTTCTGACGCAACGTGGTCGGTCGCTGCAACGTATAGAGGTGGTACTCGAAGAAGGACTCTTCCTGGAACTGCGCGGCGTCCGCTTCCATGGCACGCGCCGCCTCCACCATCATCCGACCCCGGGGCTGCTGCGTCACTCGCTGCACCTCACCCGCCACCAGCTTGAGTTGAGCGTTTTCGTACGTGGCACCGCTCTGATTCGAGAGGGTTACCCAGCCCGTCAAATCACCCTTCGTGTCGGCTTCGTCGATCACGAACACGTAGTCGGCTTTCCAGTTCAGGTTACCGGTGAGATAGGACACTTCTAGCCGTTGGCGCGGCCGGCGGCTGTCGAGCAGCCACACGAGCGTCGGTTTGGCAATCAGGTTTTCCGGAATTTCCGGGAACGAGAACCGGCCCGGGAAATTGAAGGTGATCTCGTCGCCGATACGCAGGATGGGACCGTTGTTCACCGACAGAACCTCAGCGACGTATTCCTCGTCGCGTCCCGTGCGCTCGTTGTAGCGATACACCTTCACCATGCGACCCACGTACTTCTCCAACAGTTTCTGGGGACTCAACAGATCGAACTGATAGTTCTGCTCCAGGACGCGAAGCATCCCCGCACCCCCGAGACTCTTGATGTGCACGGTCTCGGGTTGGATCTCTGCCGCGACGTCCCGGAACTCGAGTGCCACCTGCCCCCGCGTCAGGGTCACATCCCGCACCTCACGCACGAGGCCGAAATTCTGGTTGTACACGGTGATCGCCACGCTCTCGCGCCCCTCGGCCGTGGACTGGAGCTGCTGTTGGGCCACTGCCGTGAGCGGCAGCGGTATCGTCAGTCCCAACGCCATTGCGAGAGCTCGTGTGACGCGCGTCACGTCTGCATGTGTGTTGTACATCGATTGCTCCTTGCGTCGGTGTGTCACACCCTATGACGTGCGAAGTTCCAAGAGTTGCACACCGACCGCTACCCGCGCTCCGCGATGCTGCGAGCGATGTGATCGGCTACCGCCATGATCGTGATCATCGGGTTGACCCCGCTCGAGGTGGGAAACACGCTGCCGTCGGCCACGAAGAGGTGCTTGACCTCGTGTGTCTCTCCCATCTCGTTCACGACCGATCTCCGTCGATCACTCCCCATGGCGGCACTCGCCATCTGATGAAACGAGATGTACGACATACGGCACCGCCGGTAACCGAGTGCGTTTGTTGCAGCCACCAACCGATCCCGCCAGTTCGGTGAGTCGATCCGAACGCGCACCGGTGGGGTGTGCAGCGTGAAGATCTCCGATGCACCCGACGCCGCCAACACATCCGCAGCCGAGTGAAACGCGTGACGGAGATGCGCGACATCGTAGCGGGATAGCTCGTAGTGGACCCGCGGGACGCCGTCTCGGCCGACGGCGACCCGTCCGGCATCACGATCCCGTAACAGGACGCCCACGAGGCTTGTGTGCCCCAGCCGTCCCACGTCCTCCCGGAACTGGCGCGCGCGCTCCCACCCGAACGCGCTGCCCACCAAGGCGAAGTGTGCGGGTGCCGTTTCGAATTTGACCCCGTACCCGCCGTCGAGGTCCGCAAACTGGTCAGAGTAGCGGGTCTGCAGTGACCCGCTCCACGGCTCGACCCGATCGGGATAGATGCCCATCACCGCCGTGGCCGGATGGAGCCTCAGTCCGCGACCAATACGCGGGTTCTCGAGCCCAGAACGCTTCAGCACAGCCGGGGTGTAGATCGCGCCGGCAGCAACGATCACCGCGCGGGCCCGAACAGCGAGCCGATGCGTCTGCCCCCGTGCATCCTGTACCCTCGCCGTCACGCCACTCGCACCTCCCGCCTCCGTGACCACACGTTCCACGTCGCAGTGCGCGACAAGGCGCGAACCACGCGCAATCGCCTCCGACAGGTAGGTGCGCGCCGTCGAGTTCTTGGCGCCATGACGACATCCGTACCCGCAGTAGCCGCACTCGAGGCCCTCGATGCAGTCCGTCACATTTCGCGGCATGGCGTCGACATGCCAGCCAAGCGTTCGGCAGCCGTCTTCGAGGAGCGCATCACGCCGGCCGGGGGTCGTCCACTGGGTCCCCACGTTGCTCTTGACCGCCACCCGATCGAGCGACTCCTGAAACCGGGCGCTGCCGAACAGCGAAAGACCACTCAGCCGGTCCCACTCCTCCCGTGTGGCCTCGGGTAGCGGGAAGCTCGTCGTGTAGTTGATCGTCGTCCCACCGCCCACGCAGCTTCCAGCAAGAATCGGCATCGACCCGCTCTTGGTCATGAGGAGCCCTCCATCCAGATAGAGGGCCGCTAACATATCCCCTTCGATTTGGGTCAGATCACGCGACCCAGGATTGGGTCCCCGCTCCAACACAATGACGTCCCGACCAGCTGCTGCGAGCACCCCGGCGGCCACACCTCCACCCGCACCTGAGCCCACCACCACCACGTCGCATTCGAGCGTCGTGTCACGCCCGACCTCCAATGTCGCGAGAGGCGCCACGCCGTCTGCAGGTTGCGGCAGTGCTCCGGGGTAGCCAATCGTACTCCAGGCGGGATGCGTGCCCTCGTGTGTCGGCCAAGCGAGATAGGCAACGTGCGCGAGGCGCTTGAGCGCCTGAAAGCCAGCGCGCCGGAGCGGGAGTCGTGAATGCGCCCAGCTGCGGAGCACCGCTTCCCGGTCATCAAGGTCCAGCGCGGAAAACGCGCCGTACCGGCCCGCCAGCAGGAAATTGGCAGGCCCCGAATCGAGCACCGAGAGCAGTAACCGCACGCGCGCACGATCTTGAGGATCTCGAATCGACCCGATCAGCCGCTCGACACGATCAGCAGTCCGGGCGGCCCGCGCGCCGGTCGCGAAGTACCGGTGTGGGTCGTCTTCAATCTCGAATGCTGGCAGCAACGCGTCACAAACCGCGTTGAGCGTCGTCCGCTGGCGCGGCGTGAGGCCACTCAACGGCTGGTTGTTGGACATGACGGGTCTAATCTGCCGACCCGCGGTATACTGCGGCAAGGGTGCACGCGGTCACCAGGCCAACCGGCATCAATCCCAGCGGCGCACTGTGGAGCAGGTGTTTCACGACTTCGATCCGGACTGCGTCATCGTCGAGCGTGAATTCGTCGACCTAACCCGCCCGACACATGACGAAGCTCATCAGTGGTAGCGGGAATCTCACTACTATCTCAAATGCTCTTACCCCGACATCGTTCTCACTCTGCCGGATGCGAGCTAAAGAACGATCGAGATTTGGCCTCGTGGCTCACTATCCCTCGGCCACAAGCATCACTC
>JAOTWK010000610.1 GCA_029862935.1 Gemmatimonadota bacterium
TTGCTCGTTGTGCACCGGCAGCACTACAGATACCACGGCCTGTCCCCACCTCACGGAGCTGAAGTCCGGGCTCCCCTGCCACCCCCTCGCGTGACGGCCACTGCCCCGGCCAGAACGTATGGCGCCCACGGATCCCGGGCAAGTTGACAGTCCCGGAGTCCGCGGGGTTATTTCGCGATGCCCGCAGATGGGGTTTCTCCTCCGGAGGAGGTCTGATCGTGTCCGACTCGTACTCGCGCCGAGAATTCCTCGGAGCCGCCTCGGGACTCACGGCCGGGGTCGCTCTGGGACCGGGCGTCCTGGCCACTCGATCGGCTCCCGCGATTCATATCAGGCCTGCGGCCATGAACGTGGTCGTGGCCTCTGCGAACGGCCTACGCGGGGTGCAACGGGCGGGAGAGCTGCTCGACCAGGGTGTGGATACCCTCGACGCAGCCATCGAGGGGGTCAAGATCCAGGAACTGGATCCGGATGACACGTCCGTCGGTTACGGGGGCCTGCCGAACGAAGAGGGCGTTGTTCAGCTCGACTCCTCGTGCATGCACGGACCCACCCGCCGGGCCGGCGCGGTAGCGTCGCTCGAAGGCATCAAGACACCGAGTGTGGTGGCGAAGTACGTGCTGCTCTATACCGACCACGTTCTCCTGGTCGGGCCGGGCGCGAAACGCTTCGCACTCTCCTACGGGTTCCAGGAGGAAGACCTCCTGACGGACCGCGCCCGGGAAGCCTGGCTCCGCTGGCGGGCCCGTCGCGGTCCCAACGACAATTGGCTCGAGGTGCCGGATGACGAGCAGTTGTCGCGTGAGGAACACGGCACCATCAACATCAACGCCGTGAACACCAACGGGGATATCTCCTCGGTCACCACGACGAGCGGGCTCTCCTGGAAGATCCCGGGGCGAGTCGGTGACTCGCCCATCATCGGAGCCGGGCAGTACACCGACAACGATATCGGCGCGGCCGGATCCACCGGTCGGGGTGAGGCGTGCATCAAGGCATGCGGCGCGTTTCTCACGGTCGAGTTCATGCGACGCGGCATGCGCCCGTCCGACGCCGCACTCGAGACCCTGCGGCGCGTGGTCGCCACGACCGAGGCGCGGCTCCTCGATGAGCGGGGTCGACCGCGTTTCAGTCTCAACTTCTATGCGGCGAACAAGAAGGGTGAGTTCGGCGGGGCGTCCATGTTCGCCGGCGCACGGTATGCCGCGTGGGACGGCTCGGAAGCCAAGCATCACGACGCCGCCTACCTGTTCGAGCGGGAGCGGTGAAGCCAACCGTCGTCGTAGCGCTCGCGGCCCTCGTCACGTCTCCGGGTGTGGCGCAGATCCCTGACGTGCCGACCTTTGGGCGCGACTGGACCAACCTTTCGTTCCCGTGGATCACCTGGGGCCCGACCGAAGGCCTCACCGCCGGGCTCTTCCACGCGCAGATCAATCAGCTCGGATACGGGGAGTGGGAGGCGCCCGAGCCGTATCGGGCGGCGGTGTCGCTGGACGGTCACGTGTCGACTTCCGGATCCAAGCGGCTCGAGCTCGCCTTCCGTGCCCCCAAATGGGTCCAGAAATGGCGCTACGTCGTGACCCTAGAAGGCAGACGCGACGCCCGCGCGCGCTACTTCGGGATCGGCAACGCCAGCGTGTACGACGACGCGAACGAAACCGACGCCGTTCCGGACTTCTATCGCTCGAACACCACTCGATGGATCGCGCGGAGTGAAGTCCAGCGCCGCGTCATCGGGCCGCTCCGTCTCCTGGCAGGTCTCCACCTGGAACGATGGCGGATCGATACACTGCCCGGTCCCAGTCAGCTGGCACAGGATCTGGCAACCGGGGCTGATCCCTCAATCGGACAGGGAACGACCGATGCGTCGGCGCGGATCGGCCTCGTCTTCGATACACGCAACGATGAGCCGGCTCCGACTCGGGGGCTCTTGATCGAGGCGATCGTCGGTATCGCCGACTCCGGTGTCATTTCCACGATGAGCTACACCCGCACCACGGTGTCGGCCACGGGCTATCTGCCGGCACTCCCAAATCTCACGATCGCCGCTCGGGTCCTGGGCCAAGCGATGAGCGGCGGCCCACGGCTCGGCTCCTATGCTTTGATCGAGGCCAGCGACCGCCCATTCCGAGGAATCGGCAGTGCGGAATCCCACCGAGCCATCCCGGCCCAACGGCTGTTGGACGCGGACAAGCTCCTGGCCAACCTCGACGTGCGCTACGACTTCTTTGCCTTTCCGACGCTGTTTCGCGTGACCGCCATCGGGTTCCTCGATGCCGCCCGTGTGTTTCCCACCGGCGGGTTCAGCGTGACCACCGAAGACCTGATGGTCGGCGGAGGCGTCGGACTCGTCGCGCAGTTCTTCCGGACCGGCATTCA
>JAOTWK010000611.1 GCA_029862935.1 Gemmatimonadota bacterium
GCGCCTTGCCGGTGATCGAGGCCTGGATGTCGGTGTCGGTGAGCAAGCGCCATGTGGAGCACCACAACGGGAAGCGCTTGGTCGAGGGTGACTTGCGGTTGGTGGTCGACGCCGTTGGGCGGGCGCCCGGCGGTGCCGACTGGGACTGTGGGGCGTGCGGCTTCTCGACCTGCCGGACGTTTGCGAAAGCGTTGCTGCGGGGGCGGGCCACCTATCGGCAATGCCCCCCGTATCAGGCCCGCAGCGCGGCGGAGGCCCGGGAGCAGGCCGCGGTGGACAAGCTGACGGGGCTCGCGACGTATGGAGTGTTGCAGGACCGGCTGACACAGGAACTGGCCCGCAGCCATCGTACGCAGGAGCCGTGTGGTATCTTATTTCTCGATCTGGACGGCTTCAAAGAGCTCAACGACACGCATGGACACGAGGCGGGGAACCAACTGCTCGCCTCGGTCGGGCGAGAGTTGCGGAGGGTGGTTCGCGCAACTGACGTGGCCGCCCGGTACGGTGGTGACGAGTTCGTCTTGGTGCTCGTGGGCACGGATCGTGATGGGGTAATGCACGTGGGTGAGCTGGTGCGGTCGTCGGTCGAGCGGGTGAGCCGTGCCCTGGGGTACGCCACCCGGCGGGTGACGGCCTCGATCGGAGCTGTGAGTTACGATCCGGAGGCACACCGGCCGGAGGATGTGTTGCAGGCCGCGGACCGGGCATTGTACCGGGCCAAGGCATCTGGTGGCAATCGCGTCATCTTTGACGACGAGGGCGACGAAACGGAACCCAAAGTCTTCACGCTGCAATCTTGACGGCAGCGCGGAAGAATGGACGACCCGGTCGGTCAAGAGTGGAGAGACGGTGACTCCGAGCGAAGCAGAACGACAGCCAAATGATGTAGCGACCGTGCAGGAAGGTTCGCGAAACCCCGATCCTTGGGGAGTTCGGCGGGCTGAAAACCTGCTCACGAGTCTTCAGGGCGTGCTGTCGGCGCGCGTTGAGGTCTCGCCCATGGGTGAAGTGACGGCAGTACATGTGCTGACCCATGCGGGCACGGCGCCCAAGCAAATGGTACGCAATGTAGAGAGCGCGTTGTTGGCACAACTCGGACTCAAAGTCGACCATCGCAAGATCAGCGTGGCGCAGACCGCCGATGTTCGTCCGATCGAGGCATTAGAGCGCTCGGCGGTGCGCCAGCAGGCGCTGCGTCGGACGGTGGTGTTCGGACACTTGGATGTCGTGTCGGCGAGTGGCCGGCGCGCGCGGGTGCGGGTAACGCTGCTGGTGGGTGGCGAAGAAGCGACGGCGGAGGAGGAAGTGGCGGATACGATTCGCGCGCGGATGCAAGGTGCTGCCCGTGCGGCGATCTCCGTGATCAGCGGGGCGCTCGACGAGGGAGTGCTTGATCTCGAGGGCGTGAAGGTGGTGGACGTATTCGAGGAACGGTTGGCGGTGGCTGGCGTTCAGGCGCTGGAGAAACGAGATCCGGAGACGATTCTCGGTACCGCCCCGGTGAGGGACAGTGTGGAACGGGCCGCGGTGCTCGCGGTGTTGGACGCGACGAACCGCTGGGCTCAGTACAGGTCATAGAGGGAGAGTAGCCGGCGGCCGATCGGGCCGGCCGGCGCAGGCTCATCGCTCGGCGCGCGACGCTCCGACACGGAGACGGACAGTGCTCGAGCCCCAGGAAAGGAGAACAGGGGGCCCCCGGAGGAGGATCGGCCAGCGCTAAAACAAGCGGAGCGGATCGGTCAGCAGGATTGAGCGGAGCCTCGGGCGTACCGTAGCGGGGTGCGCGACCGCCCAGTAGCCAACATAGGCTGCAGAAAGGGGGTGAGGCTCATATGGCATTAGGCTGGCTTGCCGCATTCTTTAGCGCTCTCGCTCGTTACTTCTTAGCAGGCGGGAACGTGAGTTGGTAGGTTCTTTTGCGGGGGCATCCCCCTCTCTTCAATGCGGTCCAAGTATCCCGTAAGGTTGGTCATCTACGTTCTCGTGGTTTGCGCTGTCGCGGGTCTGATGCTTGCGACAGCTCGCTTCGACCTTCCGGCCGAAAGTCCGAATCAATTCTGGAATGCCTTCGCGGCGCTTGTTGGGCTAGGACTGCTGGCTGAGGCGTTCTCTCTACAACTCAGTGTTGGTACGGTGACCAGCGCCGTGTCTTTTGTACCATACCTGGCGGGCATCCTGCTCCTAGGTCCATCATGGTCCCTGCTAGTAGCTGGCATTACTGAGCTTGTTGCCGAAGCACTTGTTCGACGCAAGCCACTAATCAAGATTCTGCATAACACGTCGAAGGAGATAATTGCAATCGGTGCTGCCGGCATGCTTTATGTGGCAGTTGGCAATCACCCACCTGCTTACTTAACTGAACTTTCGATAGACGTC
>JAOTWK010000612.1 GCA_029862935.1 Gemmatimonadota bacterium
CGTGCGGTACCCGCTCGGGAATCTCGTGCGCTGGTATTTGGTGGCCACGTTCCTGAACCACTTTCTGCCGAGCAGTATCGGGGGGGACGCGTTCCGCATCTACCGCACACTCGACAACACCCGTGCCCGGTCATGTGCCGTCATGGCCGTCTTCATGGAGCGGGTCACGGGGCTCGTCGCCCTCATGGTCCTGGGTCTGGGAGCGGCGATTTGGGCATACCAGCGCGTCGACGAGCCGGCGGCGGCGGGCATCGCGATCCTATGCGGCGGTGGAATTCTCGCTGCCCTGGGGGGGGCGCTGCTTGGCCCGAAGATTGTCTCAGTTCGTCGCCTGGCTGCCCGGTACGGATGGGCTCGTCGGCTCGCAATCGTGCCCGAACTGTTCGACGACTTCCGCCGCCGACCGCGACAGGCCCTCCTCGTGGGGGTGGTGTCCTTCCTCTTTCACGTGAACAAGATCGCCGCGGCGTGGCTCACGCTCTATGCCCTTGGGATCACACTGAATCCCTTGATGCTCACCGTCGTGTTCGTTGGGGTCGAAGTCGTCGGCCTCCTCCCGATCACGCTTGGCGGTCTGGGAGTCGTCGAGGGCTCATTCGTGTATCTCATCGGGCGATTCGGCGTGCCGGCCGAGCCCGCTCTGGCCACCGTGTTGCTGCTGCGGGTCCTCAATCTTCCGCTCAGCGCCGGTGGCGCTTTGCTCTACGCCCTCGGCGATCGGGTGTCCACCGTACCCGAGGGACAGCCTTCCACTCGTGACAACTTCCGTCAGTCGGACTTCTAGGAGATTTCGAACATGCGCATTCTAGGCATCAGCGACCACTTCATCAGCGGGGCGGCAGTCATCATCGACGGCCGGGTGGTCTCGGCAGTCAATGAAGAGCGGCTTGCACGCATGAAGATGGTCATGGGGTTCCCGCGCAAATCCATTGAAGCCGCGCTCGCGATCGCCGGGGTCCGACCGGAGGAACTCGACGCCGTCGCCGTAGCGTCCGAATGGGGGCACTTCCTGAACGAATACGTGCCGTTCGACAATGGCGTCTTCGGCGTAGACGAGGGAGTCGTACGGAACCTCTTCTTCTCCGCCGGATCACACTTGAGCTGGCTGCGAAACAAGCTGCCAATCGCGGAGCGGCTGTACTACGACCTTCGACGGCCGGCGTTTGCCCGGCGCCGAGATCGTATTCGCGAAGTGCTGCGGGACGAGTTCGGCATCACGTGTCCCGTGACGTTTGAGTCCCACCATCTGTGTCACGCAGCTGGCGCCCACCAGGCGAGCGGCTTCGACGACGCACTCGTGGTCACGCTCGACGGCGCCGGCGACGGTCACTCGGCGCACGTCTACGAGTTCCGGTCAGGTCGCGCGACGCGGCTCCGCACCGTCCCATCGTTCGACTCGCTTGGAGATTACTATGGCTACGTAACGCACATCTGCGGCTTCAAAGCCGGCAAGCACGAAGGGAAGATCACTGGCCTCGCGGCCTACGGTGATCCCTCCTACCGCGCCATCTTCGACCGCCTCATCCGGTATGAAGACGGTTCGATGGTGAATGCCGGGAACGCATTCCGTCACGCTGCCATCAAGAAGCTCCGCTCGGCACTGCCCAAGGACTTCTCCAAAAAGGATCTGGCGGCGACCGTCCAGCAGGTTGCTGAGGACATCACGACGAGCTTCATCGCATACTGGCAAGAGCGGACCGGACTGTCGAACGTGGCGCTCGCGGGAGGAGTCTTCGCCAACGTGAAGATCAACCAACGCGTGCACGAGCTGCCGGGCGTCTCATCCGTCTTCGTGTACCCCGCGATGTCCGACGAGGGCATCGCCGCCGGTGCGGCCCTCATTCGTTGGTCGGAGGCAACCGGCACGTGGGCCCCGTCGCGCTGCTTCGATCACGTGTACCTCGGACCGGAGTTCACCGACAAGGAAATGGAGAACGCGCTTCAATCCAAGGCGATCACATTTACTCGTCCTGCCGAACCGGAGGTCGAGGTCGCGCGGATGGTGGCGGATGGCCGAGTCGTCGCGCGTTTCGCCGGTCGAATGGAGTACGGCCCGCGGGCCCTCGGCAATCGCTCGATTCTGTATCGCCCAGACGAACCAGAGGTGAACGACTGGCTGAACAAGCGTCTGGGCCGCACCGAGTTCATGCCGTTCGCTCCGGCCGCGATCGCGGAGGATGCCCATCTCTACTTCGATGGACTCGACGGAACGCACGACACCGCGCGGTTCATGACCATCACGTACAATTGCACGGACCTGATGCAGAAGACCTGTCCTGGCGTCGTGCACGTAGACGGAACAGCTCGACCTCAGCTGGTGAGTGAGTCGGACAACCCGTCGTACTACCGGATCCTAACCGAGTACAAGCGG
>JAOTWK010000613.1 GCA_029862935.1 Gemmatimonadota bacterium
TCGCACCGAGACCCCGGCACCGATCGGAATCACCTGGATTTCTGCAAGAGCCTTCATTGCGGCCTCTCGTCTGATCGTCGATGGTCGCTCTACGGCGCGGAGCGCCGGTCCTACGCGACCGCTCGGATTCTACGACCAAGGAACGTCTGCCGCTACGGGCCCTCGGCGATCAGGGCTGGCGGAGCCGGCTCAGCCGCTCCTTGGCGTTGGCGTTGTCGGGGTTCAGTGTGAGGGATCTCTCGTAGCTCTCGACGGCTCGTCGGCGATCGCCGGCGGTCGCGTACGCTTCGCCCAAACTGTCGAACGCGTTGGCGGAGTTCGGGAACAACTGCGCGTTGAGGAGAAACGTCTCGGTGGCAGACGCTACATCACCGCCGCGCAACAGTCGGTAGCCGATTTGGTTGAGCAGGTTCTCTGGGAATACGCGGGCGGGAAATCGTGCAACGAGCTCCGTATGCGTCTTGCGGAGCCCAGCTGCGCCGCCATCCACGACGGCGCGTTCGAGCGCCAGATTCGCGTAGCTCAACTGGGTGAAGAACGAGTTGGGGTACTGCTCCAAGTTGAATGCGAGCGCGCGCAGGGCATCAGGGGACTGTCCGGCCGCTTCCAACGCACCGGCGACACCCACCATCATCCGGTCGCTGAAATCGTAGGCAAAGCCGCCGAAGTGGCGATCGTGGAGGGTACGATACTGCTCCATCATGCCGTCGAAGGCCCCGTCCGCATAGGCCTCGAGCAGGATGTCCTCTACCATGCGTGGGCGGGAGACCCCCCGATGGCAGGTTGTGCACGTGACCGCAACCGGCGGGTCGCCGCGATCGGGCAGGTCGGCGAGGAATCGATCGTTCACCTCGCGAACCATCCGAATCATCTCCCGTGCCTTTTGCTTGGCGGCCTTCTCGTCCGACACGAAGTCAAACTGCGACAGCGGCTGGCCCTCTTCCCCCACATGACAGAACTGGCAGCGAACGCCGAGGCCCCGCGCGAACGTGCGCATGACCCCGATCAGCTCGCTCGGCGTGATGTCTGCCGGGAGCACCTCGAGGTTCTTGAGGGAATCCGGGGGGAACTGGCCCGAGCTGGCGCGGGGGACTAGCAGTCCAAGCACGAGTGCCGGGACGACGGCGCGAGTCGCGATGCGGAGTCTCGAGGTCATGCCGTGGCTCCTGGTGGCGGTTGGGAGGGGTGGAGCGCTCGCTCCACAGAAACACCCCTACTGCGTCAGGGTTCCCGAGCCGTCCTGGACGCCCCGCGGTGTGGCGCTCGCTACATCCAGTCGCGCACTACGGTCCTATCGCCGATACGGATCTCGTCGGGGGCGCTGGGATCGAGCACCCACTTCATACGCGCTACGCCCTCGGTGATGTCCTGGAGCGATCCGCAGGTCGAGATCCGCAGGTGACCGTCCATGCCGAACTCCACACCGGGGACGGTCACCACCAGCGCCTTCTCGAGCAACTGCTTGGCGAGTTTCGTCGAGTCCTTCTCGTAGTGGCGGAAATCGGCGAAGCAGTAGAACGTGCCGTCTGGTCTGGTGGCCGCCACGCCGCTGAACGAATCGAACTCCGCCATCAACGCGTTGCGATTGCTCTCGAGGGTCCGCCGCAGGTCCTCCACGCTGCTCTGCTCGCCCTCGATGGCGGCCACCGCGGCGTGCTGACCGATAGCGGATGGGCACGAGGTCTGATGGCCCTGGATGTTGGTCATGACTCGAATGAGGCTTTTGCTGGCCACCGCCCACCCGATGCGAAACCCGGTCATCGCGTACTGCTTCGAGACGCCGTTGATGACAATCAGCCTGGATGTCTCCATCGGTTCCCTGGCGTACGTGTAGCAGCTGATCGGCGTGCGACCGTCGAAAACGAGTCGATGGTAGATGTCATCCATGATCAGGTAGAGCCCGCGCTTCTCGCAGCGGTCGACGAGTTCCGCGACGAACTCCTCTGCATACATGGCGCCGCTCGGATTATTGGGGCTGTTGATCATGACCGCCTTGGTGCGGGCCGTCACCTTGCGCTCGATGTCGGCGATGCGCGGATGGAACGACCCGTCTTCGGCCAGGGCCGGCACGGGGACCGCACCGCAGAGCTTGACCATCTCGGGGTAGCTCACCCAATACGGAACGGGAAAGATGACCTCGTCTTTCGGATCGAGGACCGCCTGCAGGGCCACCATGATGGACTGCTTCGCCCCGTTTGAGGCAATCACATTGGCCGGTTCCACGGTGGTGCCGTAGAACTTCTCGGTGTACTGGATGATCGCCTGTTTGAGGGCCGGGGTACCGCCGGCCGGTGTGTAGCGCACTTCGCCCGTCTCGAGCATGGCGGCCGCAGCCGCCAACGCGTCGGCCGGTGCCTTGGATT
>JAOTWK010000614.1 GCA_029862935.1 Gemmatimonadota bacterium
TGACTCTCGGCGCGGGTCATCGACCGAGAACCACGACAGCACGCCGAGCACCATCCCGGTCACGCAGGTCTCGCTTCGCCCCTGCGTCACGGCTGGGTTGATGCCGCCGTCGTGACACAGGCCCTCGTCGAGGAACAGCAGGCACGGCCTGACCACGCGCGGATCGCCCCGTGGGAGACCCAACCGCCGGAGCAGCACCATGGAGTACGTCGTCGATACCCACTTCTGACCGTAGAGACGAGAGGTCCAGCGTCCGGTGGCGTCCTGGTGAGTAAGCAGCCGTGCGCCCCATCCGTTGCTGGCCACGCCGGCTTGCTCTCGTTCCCATTCCGCACGCGGTGTCGCAAGCAGATCGCGCATGACCTGCCAGCGGATCGACACGTCGCCTGCCAGCAGCCAGCGCACCGCGGGGTCTCGGGATGAAGGAGCGGTCACGGCACGAGTCTCAACGCCGATGTCACCAGCGCAACGCCGAGTCTATCCTGCCGCCGACGATGCTGAGCACGACGGAGGGCCGCGTAGGCAAGGGCGAAGGCGACCGCCTCTGCCGCCAACGCGGAAGAGCTCAGCAATCATCGATCCGACCAAACCGCCAACTCGTTTCCGCTCGGATCGGTGAAGTGGAAGCGTCGTCCGCCTGGAAACTCGAAGATCTCCCGGACGATCTTGCCTCCATTCTCACGGACTCGGGCTTCGTTCTCTCCCAAATTCGTGGAATAGAGCACGACCAAAGGACCGCCTGCCACGACTGTCGGCGCTGCACTGAAACCGCCGGCTAGTCGACCGTCGGTGAAGCTCGTGTAGTCAGGGCCATAGTCGGTGAACTCCCAACCGAAGACCTCTGAGTAGAACCGCTTGGTCTCCTCGATGTCTGTGGTCAGAAACTCTATGTAGTCTATGCGACGGTCCTGTTCCGCCTGGCTCATGACTTCGTCTCCCGTCGAGGTCTCCGCGGACTCGCCCTCAATGGATTCCTGAGCACCGTCAGGACCCTCACCGCAGGCGAGTACGGCAAGCATCACACACGCCAGCGCAGCACGAACGGTGATCGTTGACGCCATGATCGAGACTATCCTTCCATAATGTTCCAGTGCGCCCCACCGGTCAAAGGGATATTGGATGGCACGCACGAATCCTAACCGTCAGACGACGGCTCCCGCTTGTCCGGGCCATCATGATGATCCCCATCGTGAGTGCGGCGATGCCGGTCGGCCAGAATAGGGAATCAGTCGTTGCGGCTTCCTGCAACGCGCGCGCCCAACATCTGCACGCGCTGGTCAAACGGTGGGGCCTGGTGCCAGAACGGTCGGCCCGGCCCGCAAGAACAGTACAAGCTCTTCGTTGTGGCGACGCGGATATGGCTTGCCAACTCGCGCAAAGCCGAGGGCGACAAGGATCCTCATCATGAAGACGTTGTTGGTTCGGGTCGTCGCAAAGACACCAACCGTGGGCTCGCGCGCCAACAGTTGCCGGCAAAGGCTCTCAGCAATTCGGTTCCCTCGATGGGCAGGAACGACAAAAACCCAGCCAAGCTCAAGTGTGTAACTATCGGGGTTGATGGATGCGTCCGCCTGCCTGAAGACGTCGGCCCGATATCGTTCGTTGGGCGCCTTGAGGGCGGAGACCGCCGCGAGCGTGTCACCTGTTGCATAGTAGAACGCAAGCCATTTCGCATCCCGTATGCGGCCATCCAAGCCCTCAGCCACGACCGCAAAGCCTTGGCGAACAAGACGCGCGAACTCCCGGCGCTCCTCCTCCGTGCAGGCGATCGGCTCCTTGAACTGCGCGGTACCGCTCAATGGCCCCCCGACGCCTAACGATCGCAATGGTGCCTACCCATCTGACTGCTTGCCAAGCGGTCTTTCAGCGCAGTCAAATGTCCGCGTCGAGCTACTGGCTAGACGTGCTCCATTCCTGGTCGACGCTTCCAGAGATCTCGAGTCATCTTTCCGATGTATACAGGCTCGATTTCCGTGAACTCAACGTGACGAACTTTGCTCATACGTGCCCACATCAGGGCATGGCCCTTACTAAAGCGAACAGACCTGACCCTTCTCTGCCAACGAGCAATCTCTGCATCAGTAGCATCCCGAGTGTCACCGGCTGTCCCGCGCAACCGCACGGCCGGCGGAGTGGTGAACCGCCCAAGAAGAAGCGATTTCAGCCAAAACCACTTGCTGCTATTCACCGCCAATACGCAAATACGCTTATTGACCTGCAGATTCCTCGTCAGCGTGGTCGGGAACTCCTCGAAGTAGAAGCCGTGTCCGGGTTCGCCCAGCATAAGCGAGCCAATAGGGGTTACATGCGGCTCACCATTCCTGTCTACGGTGGCAACGGCATAATGAAA
>JAOTWK010000001.1 GCA_029862935.1 Gemmatimonadota bacterium
ACACCCTCGAGCTCGCCGGTGCCCTTCTTGATGGCGCGCTCGATATTGTCTGCCGGCATGTTCTCGGCTTTGGCACCATCGATGGCCGTCCGCAAGCGGGGGTTCCCGTCAGGATCGCCACCGCCGTCGCGAGCCGCCACGGTGATCTCTTTGATCAGCTTCGTGAACTTCGCACCGCGCTTGGCGTCAACGACCGCCTTCTTGCGTTTGATCTGCTTCCACTTGTTGTGGCCGGCCATGCTTCTCCCTGGGGACGTGCTGAACGGAACCACCAAATATACGGCCATCGCGAGCATCGCGGGCACTGATCTCTTGCCCATTGGGACCCGGACGACTACGCTTTCGCTCGTATGCGGAATCTTGGATCTGTTCTTGAGCGCATCTCGGTGGGCTTGCCGCTGATCGCATTGACCATGCTGGCGTGTGGGCAGGACGCGCCTCCGCCGACCGAGCGACCCGGTCAGGATGTGATGCGCGGAGCTCCGATCTACCTCCCCTCGCGAGCAGTCGAGCAGCGTACCAGTGCAGATGCTGCGGAGAATGAGTTCCGCTCGCCGGATCCGGTCGCGATAGTTGCCGATTGGTACCGAGATCGGGTCGACGCCATGGGGTGGGACCTGATCGGTGACGCTCCAAGTTCGGATGGTGGCGTCGTGTTGCATGTGGAACGTGAGGGCCCGCCGCTGTGGATCGTGATTCGCCCTGCGCAGAGCGGCGAGGGTACGGTCTTCAGCCTCATCGGTGCGGTGCCCCGCCGATCTGAAGCGACGGACTCGGGTCCGTAAGCCGGCGCCCGCCGGATGACCCAGCTGACCGGTCGGGTCCTCGCTGCCTATCTCACGGTTTGCCTCATCTGGGGATCCACGTATCTCGCGATTCGCATCGGGGTGGAGCATCTGCCGCCGGCCATCTTCGGCGGTATTCGCTTTCTGACAGCGGGCTTGGTCTTGCTCGGAGTGGCCCTCGTACTGGGCCGACGACTCCCCCGACGCCGGAGCGATTGGACGACTGCAGCCATCGTCGGCGTGCTGCTGCTGGGTATCGGCAATGGACTGGTGATTTGGGCTGAGCAGTTCGTCGAGTCAAGCGTTGCGGCGATCTTGGTGGTGACAGGAGCCCTGTGGATGGCTGTCCTGGATGCCGTGATTCCCGGAAGTGAGTCGCGACCGACCTGGCGACAGTTCGCGGCGTTGCTGCTCGGGTTCGCGGGTACCGTATGGCTCGTGGGATCGAGCGTCGTGGGGTTGACGGAGGGAGGTGTACTCGGTCCGCTAGCAGTCGTGGCGGCGTCCTTTTCCTGGGCACTTGGCTCGATCTACTCCAAGCGCCATCCTGTCGAGACCGCACCGTACGTGCATGCGGCGCTGCAGATGCTGGCCGGCGGTGCCCTCCTCGCTGCCGTGGGGCTCGTGCAGGGCGAGGCGGGGCGTGTAGAGGTCTCGCGGCCGGGGCTGGGCGCGCTGCTGTACCTCATCGTGTTCGGGTCCATCGTAGCGTACACCGCGTATGTGTACCTCCTGAAACACGCCGTCCCCTCATTCATCGGCACGCATGTCTACGTGAACACGATCGTGGCGGTGCTGCTCGGGTGGGCCATCCTGAGCGAACAGGTGACGGTGCGAACATTCCTCGCGATGAGCGTGATCCTGGTGTCTGTGGTGTGGGTACGGCGGGAAACTCGGCTCAGCATCAGGAAAGCGCTACCGCTAGCGGCGGAGGAACCAGCGTAGGAATCTCAGAGGTGGGGAGGACCCTCTGCCCCTCCTGCCCCTCAACCTAGGCCGGATCCAACATGTCCTCGAAGCGGAGCCATTGCTGGTAGAAGTAGAGATCGATGAAGCCCGCGGGGCCGTTGCGGTTCTTGGCGAGAATCAACTCCGTCGCGCCTTCGACCCCGCCCCCGGGCCGGTACATCTCTTCGCGATAGACCGCCAGCACGACGTCCGCATGCTGCTTGACGGCTCCCAACGCGCCGAAATCGTTCAGCGTGGGACGAGGATCGGTTCGCTCTGCCGCGTGTCGCGGGAGTTGGGCGACAGCGAGACAGACGATCTGTTGGTCCAACGCGAGTGCCTTGAGGGCTCGAATGGCAGCGGCGGTGTCTTCCTCCAGTGTGCTGCGCGTGGCGGGGGGCGGTAGCAGCTGCAAGTAGTCGACGATCAACATTGCGGGCCGTTCATGCCATACCGGTGCCAACACCTCGTCGAAGTCCCTGCCGACCACGGGATGGATGTGGAGATCCAGATCCTTGAGCCGGAGGGCGGCTGCGCCGACTTCCGATCGTTGCGTATCGCTGAGCGTTGCCCCGCGCACGGCGTCGACGGTGACGCGGGCTTCGATCGCCAGCGCTCGTTCCATCAGTCGGTCCTCATCCATCTCTCCGGAAAAGAGTGAGACCCGATAGCCGCTTCGAGCAGCGCGCAGCGCAATGGCGAGGGCGAGCGCCGACTTCCCGGCACCGATGTCGCCACCGAGCACTACCAAATCTCGACGCCGGAATCCACCCCCCAAGAGCCTGTCGAGCGACTGGAAGCCGCTGACAACGGTGTCAGGCGGGGTTTGGCCAGGCTCCAATCCGTCGACCTGTTGCACCAGGCTAGCGAGAGAATCTCGCGGAATCCTGCGTGGGGCGCTCATGCGGGACTACGGTCGCGGTGGGCACGCATGGCCCGTTGGGATGCGCGTGAGGCAAACAGGACGATGTCGCCGGCCGTCGCCCCGAGAGCCTCACGGGTAGGCGCGGCCATTTGACGCAGTGCAACAACTACGCGGTTTGGGTGCGTCGTCTTGAGCTCGCGCACCGATCCGGGAAAGGCGCGTCGCAGCGGTGCCGGGAGCGACAGACTGGCGAGGCGTCGTTCGAGACCGTCAAGCCGTCGTGCCTGTGCCGTGTCGCTCAGGGGTGCGGGCGGCAGCGCGCCCTCGCATTGGCGTATGAGCAGCCAGAGGGCGAAGAGTCCATTTCGCTTTGGTCCCCGGGCCGCTTCGGCCATGTCGGCGAGGAGCCGGTCTTGGGCAGTGGACAAGTGATCGTGCATCGGATTCCTTCGAGAATGTAGGGACCTCCGGGAGAGCCGGCCAGGGACTGCGGCGGCCTGACGGCAGGGAGTATCTTGCGGAAGGCTCCAGTGGGCCCCGCATTCGACGTGATTGAGAAGGAGCAGCCAGCATGCCTCGACCGAAGACGATTCTCTGGGTGGATGACGAGATCGAATCGCTGGAGGCGCACATGCTGTTCCTCCGCGAGCAAGGCTACGCCGTGGAACAGGCTGCCCATGGCGACGACGCCATCGCCTTGCTCCAACGCCAGCCATATGGTTTGATCCTCCTCGACGAGCACTTGCCCGGACGTCGCGGTCTCGAACTTGTCACGGAGATTCGCGCCATCGATCCATCGGTCCCAGTTGTCATGGTGACGAAGAGTGAAGAAGCGGGGACGATGCACGAGGCGATCGGGATCGAGCTCGACGACTATCTGGTGAAGCCGGTCAATCCGCACCAGGTCTTGACGGTCGTCACGCGGCTCCTCAAGGGTGATCTCATCCGACAGCAACGCCTCGCACGGGACTTCGTGACACGGTTTCGCGAACTGGAACAGCGTCGTGGATCACGACTTGGGTGGCGCGAATGGATCGACCTTTCTGTCGAGGCGTCCCAGTGGGAGGCGCGGTTGGGGCAGAGTGATGAACCGGGGCTCGAGGACGCGCTGCGGGCGTTTCAGACGAGCCTGCACGACGACTTCGCGCGGTACATCGCGGAGCAGTATCCCAAATGGCTCGCCGACCCGCGGTCCGATCGGCCACCACTGTCCGTCGATGTCTGCAGCGAGTTCCTGCTGCCGCTGCTCAAGACGCACGGGCGTGTGCTCTTCGTCATCGTGGATTGTTTGCGCCTCGATCAGTGGGAGCTCTTGCGGCCCCTGGCGACCGATCTGTTCGACATCGAGGAGTCGTACTACTTCAGCATTCTGCCGTCCGCCACGCCGTTCTCGCGCAACGCCATCTTCTCGGGGCTGTTTCCGACGGAGATCAAGTCACGACACCCCGAATGGTGGGGAGAACGGGACGACGAGAGCCTCAACGCACACGAAGCGGAGCTCTTGGTCGAGCAGATGAAAGACCTGGCCGGCGCAGATGTGCCGGTTCGCTACGAGAAGATCGCCACGGCGAACGAGGGGCAGGGTATGCTGCGACGCGTTCCGCAACACCTGTCGCAAGACGGCGTCACGGCGCTCGTATTCAACTTTGTGGACCAACTCACGCACGGCCGAGCCGAGAACGCGATTCTCTATGAAGTTGCCCGTGACTCTGGTGCCCTGCGTAGCCTGACGCGGACCTGGTTCGAGGATTCCGCCCTGTTTCGCTCGCTCAAAGAGGCCGAACGGCGGGGCGTTCCGGTCTTGCTGACGACGGACCACGGTTCGATCCACTGTCATACGCCGGCAACGGTCTACGCGAAACGCGATGCCACCGCCAACTTGCGGTACAAATTCGGTGAGGACCTGCGGGCGGAGAAGGGGAGTGCTGCCCTCTCGGTAAGCGACCTTCCCCAATGGGGACTGCCGAAGATGAAGCTTGGCGTCCGTCTGCTCATGGCCACGGGGGACCACTTCTTCGTCTATCCCACCAAGCTGCGAGAGTACCAGTCCCGCTATCGCGGTGCGTTCCTGCATGGCGGCATCACCCCTGAGGAGATGATCCTTCCCATCGCGTTGCTGACCCCGCGCAAAGGGGGGTGATGAGCCGCTATCGACGGCTGCTCACCTATCTCGGTCCCTACCGTGCCGCGTTTGCGCTGAGTGTTGTCGCGTCGGTCGTGGCATCCGTGTTGGACGGGTTCACGCTCGCACTGCTCATCCCGTTTCTCCGCCTGCTGTTCGGTGGGACGGCGGGTCTGGCGGAGTCCCCCACTCTGGTAGAACGGGTCCTCGACCTCACAGTCGGGGGTCTCTTCGTCTCGGGTGACCCGGCGAGTGCGCTGCGCGCCGTGGTCTTGGTGATTCTCGGTGCCGTCGCGGTCAAGAACGTCGCGGTCTACACGACGGGATACATCAGTCAGTATCTACAGGAGAGCGTCGCGCGAGACCTGCGGCTCATGCTACACGCCCAGGTGCAGCGGCAGGGACTGGGCTACCTCCAGCGGATCAAGGGTGGGCAACTCCTGAGTCGCGTTGCGGCGGACACGGACCAGGCCAAGTGGGTTGTGAGTGCGGCGTTGGTCGCCGTGCTGCAGAACACCGTGCTCATCGGTGTCTATGTCGCGGTATTGCTGTCGCTCTCGTGGCAACTGTCGCTCGTCACGCTCGCCGCGGCTCCCGTCACGGTGCTCCTTTTGCGACCCATCCTCAAACGGGTCCGCGTGCACTTTCGTCGGTCTCTCGACGATCGGGGAGAGCTCACGGCGGTCATGAGTGAGTCGATTGAGGGAGCGCGGCTCGTGAAGGCTCACGCAGCCGAACCCTATGAGCGGGCGCGGTTCGGGGAAGTGGTGGAGCACTATTTCAGGGGGATGCTGCGGGCACAGAAATTCGCCGTGATGGCAAGCCCGGTGAGTGAGACCATCGGTGCGGGTGTCATCGTTCTGCTGCTGCTCATTGGTTCTCAAGCCACGCTCGACGGTCAGGCGCTTCGTCCCGAAGTGTTCATCGCCTTCGTCGTGGTGTCACTGCGGCTGTTGCGACCCGCGAAGGCTCTGTCCCAGTTCCCTGCGTTGGCAGAGCAGGCCCTGGCAGCTGCGGATCGCATCTACGAGGTGCTCGACCGCCCACCCGACGACGTCGATCGAGCCGACGCAGCGACGTTCCCCGGTTTGCGCGACGCGATCCAGCTGCGCAATGTCTGGACTGCGTACGAAGAGGATGAATGGGTGCTGCGCGGCGTGGATCTCACGATCGAACGCGGGCAGGTCGTGGCGCTCGTAGGGCCGTCCGGCGCAGGCAAGTCGACTCTTGCCGATCTGCTCCCCCGCTTCGTCGAGGCTCGGCGCGGCGAGGTTCTCATCGACGGCGTGCCTATCACGCGCTACAGCCGTCGCTCGCTCCGTCGCTCGCTCGGGATCGTGGCACAACACACCGTGATTTTCAACGATACGGTTCGCAACAACATTGCGTACGGTGAGCAGGCCAGCGCGACCCACGAGGCTGTCGTGCAGGCCGCGCAGGCCGCGCACGCGCAGGAGTTCATCGAGCGGCTTCCCCTCGGGTACGAAACGCGCTTGGGAGAGCGAGGAATGCGTCTCTCTGGTGGAGAGCGCCAGCGGATCGCGATCGCGCGGGCGCTCCTGCGGGATCCTCCGATCCTGATTCTGGACGAAGCAACCTCCAACCTCGACCCCGAATCCGAGCGGCTGGTACAGGCTGCGATTGCGCGACTCCTGGAAGGCCGCACGGTGCTCGTGATAGCGCACCGCATGAGCACAGTCGCGCAGGCGGATGCGATCATCGTGCTCGACCGTGGCCGCGTCGTCGAACAAGGACGCCACGCCGACCTGATCACGGCTGGCGGACTCTACCAACGGCTGCACGTGCCGGAAGGCGTGGGCTTCTGATGGCAGCGACCGGATCACCGATGGTCCACACGGTGCGCCGGCTGCGAAGTGCGGAGTTCGCTTGGACCGCAGAAGCGACGTATCTCAACAACGCGAGCATCGGTCCCCTGCCGGAACGCACTCGCCGCGTGCTGGACGACTTCTCGGCGCAGCGCACGGCGCCGCATCGCCTTTCGGATCGCGAGCTCCACGACATGCTCGCAACCACGAGGAAGACGATCGCACGCCTCCTCAATGCAGAGGTTGAGGAAATCGCGCTGTGCCCCAACACGAGCCTCGGCCTGAGCATCGCCGCAGGAGCGCTTCCGCTGGAACGAGGAGACACGGTACTGCTGTCCGATCGTGAGTTTCCCTCGAACGTCTATCCCTGGTTGCGACTGCGTGAGCGTGGCATGGCAGTCGAGTTGGCTCCAACCACCGACCTGGGGTGGCCCAATGAGGCATACCTGCTCGAACGGCTGCGCGATCCCGCAGTGCGAGTGCTTG
This sequence comes from Gemmatimonadota bacterium, assembly GCA_029862935.1. Next base: position 7,033 of record JAOTWK010000001.1, read on the forward strand.
CCATCTCGTTTGTCCAATTCTCGAACGGATTCCGCGCGGATCTCGCACGCCTCGGCGAGCGATGCCGGGCCAACGGCACGTATCTGGTCGTGGACGCGATCCAGGGTTTGGGCCAATGCCCGCTCGACATCCGATCCGTTCCCGTCGACATGCTCGCGTCGGGTGGCCAGAAATGGTTGTTGTCCCCGTGGGGCTCGGGATTCCTGTACGTGCGCCGGGAGCTCGTGACTCGTCTCGATCCGCCAGTGCTCGGCTGGATGTCGTTTGAGGGAACGGATGACTTCACACATCTGACCCAGTACGACACGACCCTGCGAGGTGACGCCAGACGGTTCGAGGTTGCGACCCTGCCGTTCCAGGACATGCTCGGGATGGCGGAAAGCGTGAACCTGTTGCTGGACATCGGCATCGAACCGATTCAAGCGTATCTCGAGACACTCCGCCGACCGCTGTTCGATGCCGCCGCACGGGGTGACATCGAGGTCATCTCCCCAATGGATGGCGTTCACGAGAGCGCAATCGTCTGCGTACGACTCCCCCACGTGGCAGAGGCGTATCACCGGCTGCGGCAGGCTGGCGTCGTGTGTGTGATGCGGGAGGGGGCCATTCGTCTCTCCCCACACTGTTACAACACGGTTGACGAAATGGAGAAGGTCGTCGAGCTCCTACGAGGAAGGTGATGGCCGAGTGCGTATTCTGTGACATCGTGCGCGGCAACCTGCCGCGCAGCCGGGTCTACGAAGATGGGGAGACGATGGCCTTTCTCGATCTCCATCCGGTCCATGGCGGCCACACGCTCGTTGTGCCACGCACACATATCGACGACGTGGCCTCGTGTCCACCTGACCTGGCTGCCCAACTGTTCCGCGTCAGCGCGCATGTTGCTGATGGAATTGTCCGCGCGACGCGCGCGCAGGGGTTCAACATTTGGACGGCGAATGGGCGAGCCGCCGGGCAGGAGGTCTTCCACCTGCACTTGCATGTGCTCCCCCGCTTCGAGGAGGATACGTTTGGACTGCGTTTTCCGAAGGGCTATCCCAGGGAAGCGAACCGTACCGAGTTGGATGCGATGGCAGAACGGATCAAAGCGCTGTTGTGAAGAGTATCGCGTCGTTCTTCTTCCCACGTCGCAGCCAGAGGAATCCTCCGGCCAGCAAGTGATCGGACCCGACGGTGTCATCTTCGCTGAGGGGCGCACCGTTCAAGTAAACGCCGCGTTGCGAGAGGAGGCGTCGTGCTTCGCTCTTGGATTTGCAGAGACCGGCGGCCATTGTGAGCTCCAGGCCATTCTTGGGAGAGGACAAGTCGACGGCGGCACTGGGGATCTCTCGCGAGAGCATACGCCACGTATCGGCACCAGCCGCTTTGGGATCGAGCTCACCAAAGAGAATGCGAGCGGCCTCCACCACCCCTGCCGCGACGTCGTCGCCATGAACGCGAGCGGTGAGGTCCAGCGCCAAGGCTCGATGAGGTCTCCGGGTACTGGCATCGGCGTCATGGCGCTGCATCAAGTCGGTGATCTCTGACTCGGTGCGAAGGGTGAACACCCGTAAGTAGGACTGCACGTCGCGATCGTCGGTGTTGACCCAATGCTGGTAGAACGCGTACGGTGACGTTAACGATGGATCGAGCCACAACGCGCCTTCCTCGGTCTTGCCCGCCTTGGCGCCCGAGGCCGTTGTCAACAGCGGCGCTGACAAACCGTGCACTTCCGCCCCCTCGACCCGGCGCACCAGCTCCCGACCGGCAGTGATGTTCCCCCACTGATCGGACCCGCCCAACTGGAGCTCACACTGCCGCGTTCGAAACAGCTGCAGGAAGTCATACGCCTGGAGCAGCATGTAGGTGAATTCCGTGAAGGAAATCCCTTCGTCGAGCCGGCTCTTGACCGACTCCTTCTGCAGCATGTACGACACCGTGAAGTGCTTCCCGGTGGATCGCAGGAACTCGAGGAGGTTGAGCGGGGCGAGCCACTCCGCGTTGTTCACGATTTCGGCCTGATGAGCTCCCGGTCCGAGATCGAGGAAGCGACCCATCTGCTGCCGCTGCCGCTCGACGTTGTCGTGGACTACCCCTCCGTCGAGGAGAGGGCGCTCGCTACGCCGGCCGCTCGGATCACCGATCAATCCAGTGCCGCCACCCATCACGACGATCGGTTTGCCCCCTGCCCGCTGCAGGTGCGCAAGGAGCATAACCGGGACGAGATTCCCGACTTGGAGGCTGGGAGCCGTCGGGTCGAAGCCGACGTAGCCGGTGATCGGGCCTTGCGCGAGGCGCTCGGCGAGCCCCGGCGTCTGATCCTCCAGCAAACCACGCCACGTGAGCTCGTCGAGGAACTGTTTCATGCGCGAAGGTTACGTGTCACTGTGACGCCTGGCAAGCGAAACGAAGGGGGCTTACGTTATATGGTTGAGCGATGAATTACGACGAGTTCTTTAGACGCGCGAGCGACCGCCTCCAGTCGGCAGCCCCATGGCGGCGTGTCCCGAAATGGACGCAGCCGCTCCTGTACACGGGGATCGTCGCCGGCATGCTGGGTCTCGGAATCGTGTTTGGGTCCTGGACCCGCGCCTGCGCTGGAGGCGCATGCCCCTCGATCGCGGTATTGGACACCTACCGGCCGCAGCAAGCGCTCAAGGTGTATGCGGCGGACGGTCGACTGATCCAGGAAGTGGGAGTCGAGCATCGCACGGTCGTGGGTGCCGACGATATCGCACCTGCCGTACGTGCCGCCTTCCTCGCCGCCGAGGACAAGCGCTTCTATCAGCACGGCGGCATCGACTTCCGGCGAATCTTCGGCGCGCTCCGCGCCAACGTCCTCGCGCTCGGATACGAAGAAGGATTCTCGACCATCACGATGCAGCTTGCAAGGAACGTGTGGAGTGACCAGCTCCCGAGCGGCAAGACGCTCCGTCGCAAGATCCGTGAGATGCGAGTGGCACTTGAGCTGGAAAAGACGTACGAGAAGAACCGGATTCTCGAACTCTATCTCAACCAAGTCTTCCTGGGAGGCAGCGCGCACGGCGTGGAGGCGGGAGCCCAGCGGTATTTCGGTCGGTCGGCTCGCGAGTTGAACCCGGCGGAAGCCGCGCTGCTGGCAGGAATGCTCCCGGGTCCCAACAACTACGATCCTCGGCGCTTTCCCGACCGTGCCGTCCGTCGGCGCAATCTGGTGCTCAACGTCATGCGGGATCAGGGCTACCTCTCCGACGTCGATGCCGAACGCTGGAAGGCGTATCCGCTCGTCGTGAGTTCGCGTGAGGATTTCGGAGATGTCGCGCCCTATTTCGTCGAATGGGTCAGGCAGCAGCTGTATGCCCGTTTCGGAAACGCGATCTACGAGCGTGGCTACCGCGTCTACACGACGTTGGATCTCGATATGCAGCTCGCCGCTGAACGCGTGCTCGAGCAGCAGCTGGAACGCATCGAGGCAGGGGAGTTCGGCCCGTACCACCACGCCAGCTACCGGGAACTCACCGAAACGGACGGTGCCGAAACCGAGAAGCTGACACTGACGCCGTATTTGCAGGGATCACTCGTCACGCTCGACGTGGACTCTGGATACGTCCGTGCCATGGTCGGCGGGCGGGATTTCGACCAGTCTGAGTGGAATCGTGTGACGCAAGCCGAGCGACAGGCAGGCTCGACGTTCAAGCCCTTCGTGTTCAGTGCCGCAATCCGGGCGAACAAACCGGCGAGTCATATGATCGATGACGCGCCCATCAGCATCATGCAGAACGACACCATGCCGTGGGAGCCCCAGAACTTTGACGAACGCTTCTACGGCCCGATGACGATTCGACGAGGGCTCGCACTGTCGCGGAATCTGGTTGCCATTCGTCTCGGTCGGGAAATCGGGGTTCAGGCGGTCATCGGAGAAGCGGCCCGATACGGACTTTCCACGCCGCTCCCGCGGTTCCCCTCGTTGTTCATCGGATCAGCGTCGGTGATTCCGCTCGAGATGGCGTCGGCCTATACGTCGTTTGCCACCCTGGGGACACAGGCGGCACCCGTAGCCATCCTGCGCGTCGAGGACGTGGAAGGGAACATCGTGTGGGAGCCACGGGTGCGGCGCACGCGAGTCATGGATCGCGAGCATGCCTGGATTCTGACGAACATGCTCCAGGGCGTTGTGGATGGTGGCACGGCGACGGGTGCCGTACGCGTGCGCGGTCAGTTTCCGCACCCGATGGGCGGAAAGACCGGGACAACCAACGACGGCACCGACGTGTGGTTCATCGGGTTCACACCGAAGCTCGTGACAACCGTGTGGATCGGGTTCGACGAGCCTCTGAAGATCAAGGCGAACGCGCAGGGTGGACTTCTCGCTGCGCCCGCGTGGGCGGACTATATGCGCGAGGTCTATGAACGCCGGCCGCAACCGGCTGGGTGGGCCCGACCCGAGGGTCTCCACCTCGCGCGAATCGACAACACGACTGGGTACCTGGCCACCGACTTCTGTCCGCGGCAGACGGTGTACTTCGAGTGGTTCATTCCCGGCACGGCTCCGACGGAATTCTGTCCTTACCACAACCCGCTGAGCCGCATCATTACCATGGAACCGCGCGGGGAATCCGATATCCGAGGGGGGCGCGACTGAGCTTCCTGCGGATCACCGCGGGAACCCTTTGGCCCATCACCAGGACACCGATCGACCAGGGGGCGGTCTTGGTCGACAGCGACGGCCGCATTGCTGCCGTTGGACCTGATCACGCCGTGCCCCATCCCCCTGGAACCCGTGCGCTCGCGTTCCCCACCGCCCTGGTGCTGCCGGGATTCGTGAATCTGCACACGCATCTCGAGCTCCACGCCTTGCGTGGGTCAGTTGTGGCGAGCGATTTCTCCGCGTGGATCCAACAGATGCGGCGAATTCGGGATACGGCGAGTGCCGACACCTACGCCGCCTCGGCGGAGGCAGGCTTGCGGGAGGCTTGGCGGTACGGGACGACGACGGTCGTTGACACCGGAGTGAGCGGCGCGACGGTCGCCGCGTTGAAACGGGGCCGCGGGCGCGGGCTCTTCTTCCAGGAGGCCATCGGACCGGACCCGGCTCAGGCGGCACGCCTCTTGAGCGAGTTGGCGGAGACAATCGCCGCGCGCCGTTCGGCGGCATCCCCGCGCGTGCGAATCGGGTTGTCACCCCATGCTCCCTATACGGTGAGCCCGGAGCTGCTGACGGGCTGTGTCGCGCTCGCACGCCGCGAGCAACTTCCGCTCGCGATGCACCTTGCCGAATCGGTCGCCGAGAGTCAGTTCGTAACTAGGGGAGAGGGTCCGTTTGCCGCGGCGTGGCGCGAGCGGGGACTGCCACTTCCGCCCTCAGCGGCCTCACCCATCGCATATGCCGACCGCGCCGGGCTGCTGCGCCCCGGCACGCTGGTGATCCACGCCGTCCAGGTGGATGACAGTGATGTGCTCCGGCTCCATGATACCGGGGCGGCGGTGGTAGCCTGCCCGCGGTCCAACCGATACCATGGGCATGGAGATCCGTCTCTCGGAGCCCTGGACCGGGCCAAGGTGCGATGGGGTCTAGGGACTGACTCCGGGGTGAGCGTGGACACGCTGGATTTGCTGGCTGAGGCGCGGCTGGCTCGGGCGATCGGAGGGATGTCTGCCGCAGACGCCGTTCGGTGCATCACGATTGAGGCCGCGCGAGGGCTAGCGTGGGAGGCGGAGATCGGCTCGCTGGAACCCGGGAAATGGGCGGATCTGGTTGTATTGGAGCTGGAGGCACCCTCACCTGAGCCCGAGGTGCTTGCCGATCGCGTCCTGAGCAGGGGAGGGGAGGCGATGATCGCCACGTTTGTGGAAGGCCGAGAGGTGTGGAGTCCGGATGACGGCAGCCTAGGTGCCGCACCGCAGACGGCGGAATGACCCGTCTCTCAACAACGCCGTGACAGTGGGGTAGGATGGTCAGGAGTGTAACACGTCCTATTGCAATACCTTAGGCGGGACGGTAGACTTATCGAGTCCGACCTCCCGCCCCATCCTCGCAAGGACGTGGCGGGTTTTGTTGTAGATGGATTGGAGCGAATGTGCGCTGCCTAACGCTGAACGCGTCCTTCGAGCCACTGACCTTGGTACCGGTCCGCCGGGCGCTTCGTCTCGTCATTGATGGCAAGGCGGAGATCGTCGAGGCTGATGACGGGCGGTTGGTGCGCAGTGCGCGGCTCAGCCTTCCCCATCCAGCCGTCATCCGACTCGTCCGATTCGTGCACGTGCCGCGGAAGTTCCGGAGACAGGTGACGAACACCTTCCTCTTCGCGCGGGACCATTACATGTGTCAGTTCTGCGCTCGGGGGGAACGGGAACTCGGGTTCCGCGAGTGTCTCACGCGAGATCACATCGTGCCGCTCTCGCGGGGCGGAACGAACGACTGGTCCAACGTGGTCACGGCGTGCTCGACCTGCAACACGCGCAAGGGGAACAGACTGCCCGAGGAATGCGGGTTACAGTTGCGTTCGGTCCCCGGCGAGCCGCATTTCGTGTATCTCACGTGGGCCGTGCGACGGCTCACCCCGATTCAGGAGAAGTACATCCGCCTGTTTTACGGCCGCGAAACACTGACACAGCTTAAGCTTTCATAACTGGAACAGCTGTCACGTCCGGCAGTGCCTGCAGCCCCGGGCCAGGTGCCACGGGGCCGGCTCGGGCTTGGGCGGAATCTTGATGACCCGTCGACGCACACGAGGAAGAGGATGACATCCCACACCGAGTACCTCTGGTTCAACACCAAGAAGCGGCAAGAGATCATCGACATCACCGACGAGGTGGAAGAGCAGCTCGAGGCGAGCGGGATTCGCGAGGGGTTTGTGTTGGTGTCGGCGATGCACATCACGGCATCCGTCTTCGTGAACGACCACGAATCCGGGCTATGGCATGACATTCTCGAGTGGCTCGAGAACACCGTGGCCCCCTGGGAGCCGGACCGATATCGGCACAACCTGACGGGGGAAGACAACGGCGCCGCTCATCTGCGCAGCTTGACCATCGGGCACGAGGTCATCGTGCCCGTCACGAAGGGCAAGTTGGATTTGGGCCCCTGGCAGCGAGTGTTCTACGGTGAGTGGGATGGTCGGCGCAAGAAGCGGGTGATCATCAAGGTGCTCGGCGAGTGAGCCCGCGTGGGAACAGGCCACCATGCATTTGCTTGTAGGGCATCCCGGAGTTGGCTAGGTTAAAAGGTTACGGGCGTGGAGGAGGAGGATTGCAGGCGCATCAGCTGGCGGGATTGTTCGAGCAACGGGTTCGCCAACACCCGGCACGGGAATGTCTGGTGATGGGTGATCGGCGTCTCACCTATGAGCAGGTGGGCGCCGAGAGTATGGCGTTGGCATCGGCGCTCGAAGGGCTTGGACTCGAGAGCGGCGATCGTTTGGCGGTCGACCTCCCCAATTGGCCGGAATGGGTGATCACGCTGCTCGCGAGTGCGCGGGTTGGCGCGGTCTTCGTTCCGCTCTATCCCTCACTCGGCTACCACGAGCTCAAGTATCAGCTCCGCAATGCCGAGGCCAGCCTGGCTGTGGCTGCAGAGTCACTGGGCGATGTGGACTATCTGGAGCTGTTCGAGGATCTGATCGGTGAGCTTCCGGATCTCCACTACCTGGTAACGGTTGGTCGGGAAGACTTCTGGTACGACGATCGCGTCTTCCAATTCCGCGATCTGTTGACCAGAGGGAAGCGGGGGCAGACTCCGGTCGCCGCGCTCGACGCGGCGGAGGCTCCGCTGGCGACCATCTACACGTCCGGAACCATGGGCAAGCCAAAGGGCGTGGTCCTGACGCACCAAAACCTCATGCATACGGCGCTGAGCGTGGCGGATGCGCTGGGGCAGGGCGAATCAGATCGAGTGCTCGCGTCGGTCCCGTTCTTCACCGTGTTCGGCTTGCAGTCGGCAGTGATGACGCTGCTCACTGGTGGGACGATCGTGCTTCAGGGACCGTTTGAGCCGGTGAACGCGCTCGAGCTTATCGAGCGCGAACGGATCACGGTCTTCCACGGCGTGCCCACCATGTTCCAGCTCCTGATGGCCGAGGCGTCATTCGGAAGCCGGAATCTCTCCACCGTTCGAACCGGCATCGTGGCCGGAAGCCCGGTCTCCGTTGACCTGGTGCGACGGATTCGGCGGTGGAACGACGTCCAAATCGCTTATGGACTGACGGAAACCGGTCCGACGGTTTCGATCACGCGGTTCGAGGATACACCCGAACGGCGCGAGCGGACTGTCGGCAGGCCAATCCCGAAAACGGAAGTACGGGTGGTGGATCTGGTGTCGGGCTCTCTGCACGGTCCGGAGTCGGTAGGCGAGTTGGCGGTCCGCGGTCCCAACGTCATGCGGGGGTACCACCGCATGCCGTCGGCGACCAAGAAAGCGTTCACCACGGATGGGTTCTTTCTCACCGGCGATCTTGCGAGCGTTGACGAAGACGGCTACGTGAGCATCGTCGGTCGCTGCAAAGCGATGATCATTCGCGGTGGGTACAACGTCTTTCCGCGGGAAATCGAAGACATCCTTCGTACTCACCCAGGCGTGGATGACGCGTGCGTGATCGGCATTCCCAATGAAGTGCTCGGGGAGCTGATCTGTGCGTGTGTCATTCCCGTCGAGGGTGCGATCGTGACGGGGGATGAACTCAAGGACTTCTGCCGCGAACACGTTGCAGACTACAAAGTCCCGGACTGTGTGCGCTTCTTCGACACCTTCCCGATGACCGGGAGCGGGAAGGTGAAACGACAGGAGCTCGCGCAGGTCGTGGGACTGGAACTGAGTACGACGTGAAAGATGTCAAACCGGGGTGGCAGCGACGCTCCACCCACAGCGAGCCGCCGGTGCATGCGCCGAACGCGGCTCTCCTCATCGATTTCGACAATGTCACTATGGGGATCCGCTCGGATCTCCAGGACCAGCTCCGCCGCTTGCTGAACTCTGAGATCATCAAGGGGAAGGTGGCGGTGCAACGGGCGTACGCCGACTGGCGCCGCTACCCGCAGTACATCGTTCCTCTTTCCGAGGCGTCGATCGATCTGATCTTCGCGCCGGCGTTCGGTTCCAACAAGAAGAACGCGACCGACATTCGGCTCGCGATCGACGCGTTGGAGCTGGTGTTCACGCGGCCCGAGATCGGAACCTTCATTCTCCTTTCGGGCGATTCCGATTTCTCGAGCCTCGTGCTGAAACTCAAGGAGTATGGCAAGTACATCATCGGGGTGGGGCTGAGAGAATCGTCCAGCGACCTGCTCATTCAAAACTGCGACGAGTACTACAGCTATACCGAAGCCACCGGTCTCGCCAAGGAGGGTGACGGCGTGAGTGCGCAGCGGGATCCCTGGGAACTCGTCGTGGAAGCCGTGACGCAAATGAAGCGCGAAGACGACGTGATGCGCTCTGATCGGCTGAAGCAGGTGATGCAGGCGATCGATCCCAACTTCAGCGAGAAGAATGCCGGATTTAGTCGCTTCAGTCGATTCGTCATGGAAGCCGGACAACGTGGGTTGTTGTCGTTGGACAAGATGGAAAACGGCCAGTACGCGGTTGATGTCGGTCTCAACGCCAACGTCCCGCCAGACGAGGAAGCGGAGCTCCGAAAGGCAGACGCGCCCGCAAAAGAGCTCGCGGCCAAGTCACGGCGCAAGCGTACGCCCCGGCGCCGTGAGACCGCGGCGCCGTCCAGCCTGTCCCTCGCGGAGGCGTTCGAACTGCTCCGGCAGGCGCTCCTCGTGCTCGGCGCCGTCGGTGATGAATCGAGTCCTGCGGACGACGTCAAAGCGAAGATGGCGAACCTGCTTGGAGATGAGAGCGACACGATGTTCGAGCGGCCGCGGTTTCAACGGCTGCTGCGGCAGGCCCACGATGCGAACCTGATCGAGCTCGTGAAGGCCGAAGAAGGGTATGTCTTGCGGCTCGGACCCAAGGGCCTGTCCGAAGTGCCGGAGCCCGAGGTGGAGAAGATGACCCAGCCCGCGACGCCACCGTCAGAGCCCGCTGCTCCAGAAAAGCGGACTCGATCGCGCCGCTCGTCGGTGCGGAAGACGGCGAAGGGCCGCGGTCGCGCGGGAAGCACGAAGTCGGAGGAGGCACCTGAGGAGAAGGCAACGCCCGCGTCAACGCCTGCCAAACCCGCGGCGACGAAAGCTGATGAAGGGGCGAAACGGAATCCGCGCTACCGACGTGGCTCGCGGGGTGGGTCAGATGCGGCACGTCGTCCGCCGTCGGACGAGGGCACCGAGCAGCCGCAACCTAAACGTGATGCGCCACCAACCCCGCCGGTGTCCGAGGCCGCGGCACCGGCCGCCAAGCGCTCCGTGAGAGGGCGGGGTGGCAGTCGCGGACGGCGGCCGCAAGCGACCCAACGTCCGTCGTCGGCAGCCGACGCCCCCTCGCCGCCGCCACGCTCCGAACCAGCGGCGCCGCAACGCTCCGAGCCGGCGCCACCACAGCGCTCCGAGCCAGCGCCACCGCAACGCTCCGAGCCGGCGCTACAGGATGACCCTTCTTCTCGGAGGTCTCTTCAACGACGCGTCAACGGAACAGGAGACGAGTCTCTTGAAGCGGATGTCGGCCGCGCTCCAGCGGGTGATGAAGGGGGACGACACCTAGCCCAGGGGCCGCACGAGTGACCAAACCAGCGGCGGTGCCGCTGGATCTGCAATCCTACGCGCGCGACACAGTTGAGGTCGCGCGCGCTTTGTTGGGGTGTGTGCTCCACAGCAGCAACGGCGGGGTCGTGACCGCCGGTCGCATCGTGGAGGTCGAGGCCTATGTCGGACCCCATGACCCCGCCGCGCACGGGTATGGCAACCGCCGTACACACCGCAACGATGCTCTGTTTGGGCCGCCCGGTACGGCGTACGTGTTTCGCAGTTACGGCATCCACTGGTGTTTCAACGCCGTTACGGAACGGGACGACTACCCGTCGGCCGTGCTGATACGGGCGCTGGAACCGATCGAGGGGGTGACGGAGATGAAGCTTCGGCGCAGCACCGAGGATGAGCGGCGTCTCTGTGCCGGTCCAGGTCGGCTCACCCAGGCGCTGGCGATCACCGACGCGTCGAACGGTGTCCGGCTCGACCGCGGCAAGGTCCGCATCCTCGGTCCCTCCGCGACGACGCCACCAGTGTGCCGCGGCCCCCGTGTCGGGATCTCCCATGCTCGAGATTGGCCCCTCCGCTTCTATCTGGAGGGACCGTGGCATTCGCGCTGAAGGAAGGGGTGAGCGTCTAGTCGAGTCCGCTCAGCAGCAGCGCGTTGAACAGCAGTTTGAAAGTGCCGTGTGGCTGACCGCGGTGTTGCGGTCGAAAGCCGAACAAGATGGCGCGACCGCGCGCGACGGGCACGTCTACGAGCGCTGCCTTGCCTCCCAACTGCTCGGCGTTCAACGCGTATCCTGATCTCAGTGGCTCCGGTCGGTATCTCGCGAGAACTCGAACAGTGGTATCGGCGACGAACGCCACGCTATTGGCGAAATACACGTGGGCATCCGCTCGCATGCCCGAAGTCAGTGCGTTGCCTTGGGCGATCGCGACTTCGAACAGGGATCCCGGCGCCACGAACCGCTTGTCCGGTTCCACGCGCTCGGTGCCACGCAGTCCATTGCGCACCGGCAAGTCGAGCCACCGGATCGCGAACTCGCTGGAACCGTCCAACGCCACGAGCACACCGCCGTTCTTAACGAATTCGACGATCTGTTGTGCGCCAGCCTCGCCAATGCCTCCTGCGTACCGGTCGGGAACCGTTCCTGCGCGTCGCCCAGCGACGATGCTCTGCTCACTCAGATCGGGGAGGAGCAGGACATCGAGAGCACCACGGAGATTGCCGGCCCGGACCGTCGAGTCCGTGATGCTCGCATACGGAATACCGTGCTGCTCCAATACCCAGCGTGTCCACCCTTCATCCATGCTGGCCGTCCACGGCTTGTAGACCCCGATCCGCGGCGGCCGCGCGATCGTGTGGGCCGGCATCGTGAGGCCGCGTGCTCGCCACGCATCGAATCCGAACTTCTGTACGTGGTCGCGTACCACCCTGGCGAGCACGTCAGGACGATCGTGCTCGAGTACCACCGCGCCAGCCGGCAGAACGGCGCCGTCGAGTGTGAGCGGAGCTGACGTTACCCACGCGCGGGCTCCGCTCTGTAGTGCCTCGACGATGGCCCGACTCTCCATGGTGGCGCGATTGGTCAGCACCCAGTGCTCGCCCGATCCGCGGACTGTGCCCGCGGCGACAGGTGCCTGCTCGATTCGAACCATCGGCGCGGTGAATGGTGCGGCAATCTCCTCGATGTCCACACCCATCTGCAGCCCGAGCGACCACCCGGCGACGTCATACGGTCGCTGCGGGGGACCCCCCGGATATTCTCGGCGATCCGGATACCGTTGCACCTCGAACAGGTCTTTGACGTGCGCGCGGAACGGCTGGGCCAGTGGGATCACCAAAGTCCCTGCGGGCTGTGCGTGGCCATCCGCGGCAAACTGCTCGGTCGCTCGGAACACCTCGATGCCGGACGCGATGAGGATGTCGGCAAGCAGTGCCGCGGTTCTGCGGTCATGCTGGTCAGGCCGAATCAGATATGCATATGGGTTCCCAGCCTCGCCCGCCGCGACGGCACGGCGGCCGAGGAGCACGAAGCGCCGAATGAACTGCTCGCGTTGCGTGGCTACGAGGCGAAGCAATCCTTCGGCGGCGAGCAGTTCGTATTCGATGATGTCGCCCATGCCCCATCGCCCGCCGCGCCAGGGACCGGGATAGTTGGAGCCGTGGTCACTCGTGAACTGGCTGGAATCCTGGTGGATCGGTGAAGCAAGTCGGGCACTCGCAGCTTCCGACAGAATGCCGATCATGTTGTGGCGCGCAGGCACAGTGCGGAATCCCCCGTGCCACCAGAGATCGAACCGGGTCTGATGGGCGACGCCGACCTTGCCCGCATCATAGACGGCAGCCGCCATGGCCGTGCCAACCAGATTCGTCGCTTCAACGACGATGGGGTCGAGGTTCGGATTGACGGGATCACTGAACGGTGGGACGAAGAGGCGCGCTCCTCGATTCCCCATCTGATGGACGTCCCACACGACCTCTGGAAACCATTCCCGGTACAACACCCGCGCCGTGGCCTGGGACTCGACTTGGGTCAGCATGAACCAATCACGGTTGTTGTCGTGTCCGACGTACGGATGATAGAGCCACGGGAGGGGCCCGCCCTCGTACGGCGTGCCCTTATGCTCGCGGTACCACGCCACGACCGTGTCGAGCCCGTCCGGGTTCGCCGAGGGAGTCATGAGCACAACGATGTCGTCGAGCCAGGCACGGTAGCGCTGATCGGTTGCCAGGCGATGCGCCAAGATCATCGAGAATTGACTGGACGCGATCTCCGTCGAGTGGATGTTGTTGTTGATGAACACCACGGCCGGCATCGTAGTCGCCAGCGAGTCCTCGAGCGCGTCGCTCAGGCGCCGCGGATCGGCCAACAACTTCTGATTCGCCTTGATCTCGGCGAGACGCCTGTGGTTGTGTGGGGACGCGAGGGTAACCATGAGCAGCGGCTTACCGAGCGTCGTTCGGCCGATCGTATCGAGACGCACGTAGTCTGACGCCAACGCGAGCGTGCTCAAGTATCGGCCGATCTGCGTCCAATCGGCCAGCACGGAGTCCGCGCCAACGGCGATCCCCAGGGTCTCGGATGGGGAAGGGGCTTGCGCGTGCAGCGGGAGGAGAGGGAGGAGGGTCAGGAGGGTCAGGAGCCTCGACGTTCGCATCCAACGGCGCACAGTGCTCCGATTTTCCCGCCGCCTTGCCGCCCTGCCGCTCTGCCGCATTCCCCAGGATCCTCTCATCATCGTCGACACTCGCTACTAAAGAATACTCCTCACGAACCCACCGTCGATCTGCAGCGCAACGCCGGTAATGTAGCTTGCAGCGTCGGACGCCAGGAACGCCACTGCGGCGCCGAGTTCGGCCGGATCCCCCATCCGGCCCATTGGAATGGCCGCAACGAGTTCGGCGTGGACCGTCTCTCTCCTTGTACTGCGCTGGTCCGCGAGGCGTTCGATCAACTCGTCGACTCGCTCCGTCCGCATGTATCCGGGACAGACGGAGTTGACCGTGATACCGTCTTCTGCGACTTCGTCGGCGAGTGATTTGGCAAAGCCAAGGACGCCGGCGCGGGCCGTTGTCGACAGAATGAGGTTCCCCAGGGGCTGCTTCGCTGCAACGCTGGTGAGACAGATAATCCTCCCCCAGTTGCGCGACTGCATGCCCGGCACAACGGCCCGACACAGATTGATGGTCGAAAGAAGATTGAGCTCGAGTGCTGCCGGCCAGCTCTCGCTGGGAGCGTCCCGAAACAGTGTCGCTGGTGGCCCCCCGGCATTGCACACGAGGATGTCGACTGCTCCGAGGCGATCGGCCACGCACGTGACCAGTTCGGTGACCTCGGCCGGAACGCTGACATCGGCTTGGAACGTGTCGACGCGACCACGGGCGGCAGCCGTCACTGTCTCCGCGGCTCGTGACAACCGATCGGGGTCGCGGCCGTTCAGGGCGACGTTCGCCCCTTCGTAGGCGAGTGTTGTGGCAATGGCGAGTCCGAGGCCACTGGACGACCCGGTGACGAGGGCCACGCGATTCTCGAGATCTAGGTTCATGGATGTTGCCAAGCGTGCTTGGAGGTCCAGATCGAGAGGGCGACGTCGATCGACGGTAACTGTGGATCAATCTGCGCGCGTGCCGCGCGATCGCAAGGACGATTCCGGAACGTTGCGAGTCCTCAGGGGTCCCACGATATTCGGTTGGAGTCATTCCTCTTCGAAAGAGATCTCTCATGGGTCTGACGCGTCGAGATTTCGTCAAGCACTCCTCGGCCGCAGTGGCGTCGGTCGCACTCACGGCACGTGGGGCTCATGGCCTTCTTCCAGCGGTGCAGCAGCTTGGCGTGAACTCGCTCGACGGTCAGCTCTGCATGTTTGCGCTCGACGCCGCGCGGTCGGCCGGTGCCGAGTATGCGGACGTGCGCGTGGTTCGGACCCGCCGCCAGGTTGTGCGTGCGCGCGAAGCCCGGGTCAGCGGCCTGCAGGACACGGAGTCGGCTGGCGTGGGGGTACGGGTGCTGGTCGATGGGAGCTGGGGGTTCGCGTCGAGCCACCTGCTCCAGCGGCCTGAGTGCGTGCGACTGGCGGCGCTGGCTGTCGAGCAGGCACGGGCCAATCGCGTCGCGGGTGGAAAGCGTGTTGAGCTCGCCCCGGTTGACGCCTATCCCGATGGCGAGTGGCACAGTCCCATCGAGATCGATCCGTTCGACGTAGCGTTGGACGAGAAGGTCGCGCTCCTACTTGCCGCGAATGCCGAGGCGCTCAAGGTTGGCGGCGTTCGGTTCGTGAATTCGCAGATCGAGTGCATGTATACCGATACGACGTTCGGCTCAACGGCCGGCAGCCTTATTGGGCAACGCGTTTACCGCACGTACCCGGCCATGACGATCACCGCGCTCACCTCTGATGGCTCGGAGTATCAAAGCCGCACATCCACGGAAGTGCAGCCCATGGGGCTCGGATACGAGCACGTGATTGCAGCTGATTTGGAAGGAAGAGCTGCGCCGTGGGGGGAACAGGCCGTGCAGAAGCTGACGGCGACACCGGTCGACCCCGGCAGATATGATCTCATCCTGCATCCCAGCAACCTATTCCTCACGATCCACGAGTCGATCGGACACCCCACGGAGCTCGATCGGGCGCTTGGGTACGAGGCGAGTTATGCAGGCACATCCTTCCTGTCGCCGCCTGAGGCGATGATTGGCACATTCCGCTACGGTCCGGAGTTCATGAATGTCCAGGCCGATCGGACGCAGCGCGGCGCGCTGGCTACCGTGGGATGGGATGACGAGGGAGTACCGGCCGATTCTTGGCCGATCGTGCGCGATGGGGTCTTCGTCGACTACCAGACTACCAGGGAACAGGCGGCGTGGATCGCTCCGCTCACTGGGAACGATCGTTCCCACGGGTGTGCACACGCTGCCTCGTGGAACCGGATGCCGTTCCAGCGCATGCCGAATGTCTCACTCCTGCCGGGGGAGCAGCATCTCACGATCGACGATCTCATTGCGGCGACCGACCGCGGCATCTTGATCGAGGGTCGTGGGTCCTACAGCATCGACCAACAGCGTTACAACTTCCAGTTTGGCGGTCAGGTGTTCCACGAAATTCGAAATGGCGTCGTGGTCGGCATGCTGCGGGACGTGGCGTATGAGGGCCGCACGCCCGAGTTTTGGAACTCGCTTGACATGCTTGGCGGACCGCGGACCTACGAGTTGGGCGGCACCCTCTACGACGGCAAAGGCCAACCGTCGACATCCAATGCGGTGAGCCACGGATGTCCTCCCGCTCGCTTCCGCAACGTGTCGATTCTCAACACTTCCCGTACCTCCTAGAGAACGGCGCGACCACTCATGGCCACGATTCTCACTGAACGCGAGGCACAGGCTCTGTGCAATCGGGCGCTCCGGCACATCACCGCTGACAGCGCCCAGGTAGACGTATTGTCCCGGGTCGGTGCAAACACGCGTTTCGCCGTGAACGAAGTCTCGAGCGGTGGTGACGTGACCGACGTGGTCGTCACGCTCTCGGCCCAGGTTGGCCGGCAAAGTGCTTCGGTGACGCTCAACCAGCGGGACGATCGCGCGCTGGCTGAGGCCGGGCGCAAGCTCGAAGCCCTGGTGCAGTTGGCGCCGGAAGATCCGGAATTGATGAGTCTGCTCGAGCCGCAGACCTACGTGTCGGTCGACGCGTTTTTCGAGCGGTCGGCGGAGCTCAGTGCCGTCGCGCGAGCCGAAGCCGTCGGCACGATTATCGGGCAGGCGCGCGAAGCCGGTCTGATCGCCGCCGGCTTCCTAGCGCATGATACGACGGCTCGGGCGGTCGCCAATTCTGCGGGTCTCTTTGCCTATCACCGGTCGACGGTGGCGTCGTTGAGCACGACCGTTCGAACCGCCGACGGAACGGGTTCGGGGTGGGCCGGAACGACCCACAATGATTGGGATCGCATTGCCACGCCGGCGGCACTCGCGGCGAGAGCCATCCAGAAAGCCGAGGGAAGTGCCGCGGCAATGCCGGTGGAGCCCGGCAAGTTCACAGTCGTGCTCGAACCCACGGCCGTGGCGAGCCTCGTGACCCGAATGCCCGCGGCACTCGACGCACGGGCTGCCGATGAGGGTCGATCGCCCTTTGCAAGAGCTGGTGGCGGCACAACAGTCGGCGAGCAGATCGCCGATTCCCGCGTCACGCTCCGATCGGACCCGTCACACCCCGATATTCTCGAGCAACCGTTCACCGACGAGGGGCTGGCGCTTTCACCGACGGTGTGGGTCGAGCGTGGGATCCTGCGCAACCTCGGATATGACCGATATTGGGCCGCTCAGCGGGGGCGAGCGCCTTTGCCTGTTGGCGGTGGTCTGGTCATGGAAGG
This sequence comes from Gemmatimonadota bacterium, assembly GCA_029862935.1. The sequence continues at coordinate 24,479 of JAOTWK010000001.1, forward strand.
TGGCTCGGCGAGCGTCGACGAGCTGGTCTCCTCGGTGGAGCGGGGCCTGCTGGTAACACGGTTCTGGTACATTCGGCCGGTGAACCCGCGAACGCTCACCTACACGGGTCTTACTCGCGACGGCACGTTTCTGATCGAGAACGGGAGGGTGACCCGCGCGGTCAAGAATCTGCGGTTCAACGAGAGCGTCTTGGGCATGTTGAGCCGCGTCGAGGCACTGGGCACCGTCGAGCGCGCGATCGCGTCCGAGTCAGGCGGCCTCGGCCCTGCCGTTGTGGTGCCGCCGCTCGTGATCCGCGACTTCACGTTCACGGCTGTATCCGACGCTGTCTGACAGCACGCAGCTCAAGGTTTGACGGCCATGAAACCGCTCGACCGGTCGCTGCGAGCTCGCTCCACATGCCAGTCGGAGTAACAACCCCGCAACGCTTCGGGCATGAAGGGAAGCACATTGTCAGAATGATCGTTGAAGAGAAGGTGGTGCACACCTCCGGATAATGTCCGTTGCTTGAGGATGTGGAGGAGGGTGTCCCGTTCCGGGCCTTCCAACGCCCCGAGCATCCCCGAATCAATAACCGCCAGCGTCGGCTGAACTTCCGGAAACCATGTTCCCGGATTGACCACGAAGGCCTCGAACCGCATGGCGAGCGCCTCTGCTGCCGCCCGTGACTCCACCGCCTCCACCTGTGCGATTTCGGAGTCGATGAATACGACGGCCCAATCGTGGGCGGCGAGAAGAAAGCACGCGGGTGCAGCCCCCGCGCCGACAACGAGCGCGGTCCCATCGATCGGAAAACTCCGCGCGTGCTCCACCAGTTTCGTTCGGGGGTCCAGCCCCCAATGGGTTGGCTCGCGTTGTGCGCGCCGCAATCGCCGGTGACGGGTAAGCCACTTGCGAAATCCGGGCAAGTTGAGACGACGCATGATCAACCGATCGACGTGCTCGAGCATGAGCACTTCGGTCAGCAGAAGCTGATCATCCGGACCTACCTCGAGCTCCCGTACGGCTTCATCGGCGATCAGCAGCAGATCTGCTCGGGAGATCTGCTGCTTGAACTCCTCGATGCGCTCGAGAATGAACTCCTCGTATTCCTGCCGCAGGGACCGCTGGAGCCGCGCGTGGCGTTGCCCGGGGTGCGGAGACGTCAGCACGGTTCGACGTGGATCACAACTTCGTGAAAGTCGAGCTCGCTGCGGAGCCGGTGCTCGACCGCGTCAGCAACTTGATGCCCCGCCGTGACCGTCGCATCACCTCGCACCGAAATGGTGAGCTCGGCGAACCGCCGTTCATGGACGCCTCGAGACCGAATGTCGTAGGCTCGTACGACTCCGTCGATCGCCTCGGCGGCATGCTGGATGCGCTTGGGTGGTGCGACCAATTGGTCCACGAGCACAGGGACGGCGCGCGAGACGATCCCGTAGGCCAGAACGACAATCGTGGCAGCGACTGCCAGCGCGACGATGGGGTCGACATACCAGTAACCCCCGCGGGCGGCGATCACGCCGATGATCACCCCCATGGTGATGAACACGTCGGCACGCGTGTGCAACGCGTCAGCGAGTAGGATCTGGCTATTGAGCTCCCGTCCGCGCTTGGTCTCGTACAGGGTCACGATGGCGTTCACCACGAGCGTCACGCCCAGCACCATCAATTCGGTCGCGCCGGCGGTGACTGGCGCGCTCCCCGAGAGCAGACGCGAGATGGCTCCCCTGACGACTTCAAAGCACGTGATAGAAAGGAACACGACGATGACGAGTGCCCCGAGCGTCTCGAACTTCTCGTGTCCGTACGGATGGTCTTCATCGGGTTCCCGTGCCGCGATCCAAATCACCACCAGTGCCAGCACGTTGTTCATCGCGTCTACCGAGGAGTGGATGGTGTCACCCAACACTCCAAGTGATCCCGTGCGCAGTGCGATGACAAACTTGGCCCCCACGACAACCAGATTGGCGACGAGGAGACCGAGGAGAACGCGCTTCACCTGCGCGCTGCGGTCGGGCACCGCTAGGCGAGCGGGTGGCATGACCCGCAACCTCGCTCTAGCTGAGTCGAGTTGTCAACGGCCCTAGTGTGCTGCACGGAGGAGCGCGCCTTTCAAATACCCAGTTTCGGGGATTGTCAGTACTTCTGGATGATCAGCGCTCTGTCCCATGTGCCGCTCGAGCTCGATGCGTCGGCCGCAGTCAGCAGCAGCCGCTCGTAGCATCTCCAGGAACTGTGATCGCGTAACGTGATACGAGCAGGAGCAGGTGAGCAGGTGCCCGCCCGGTGTCAGGAGACGCATTGCGCGCAAGTTCAACTCCTTGTAGCCAGCGAGAGCGCGCTCGAGGTTGTCGCGTCGCTTCGCGAAAGCCGGTGGATCGAGCACGATCGTGTCGAACCGAGCGCCGGCTCTCTCCAGAATCCGCAGTTCGTCAAAGGCGTTGGCAGCGATCCACTCGATGTTGGTGCAGGCGTTGCGTTGCGCATTGTGCCGCGCCTGCTCGAGCGCCGGCTCACTCGTATCCACTGCTCGGACCGCGTCGGCCCGTTCGGCAAGGTGGATGGCGAACCACCCCTGATAGGTGAACAAGTCCAGCGCGTGTCCCACCGCCAGCTTGGCCATGTGCAGTCGGTTATCGCGTTGATCCAAGAAGCCACCGGTCTTTTGCCCCGACCGGAGATCGACGCCAAATCGTCGCGTGGCTTCACGGATTTCGACGTGTGGGGGTACGGAGCCGTATGCTTCCTCGACGGTCAGGGACAAGCCTTCGTGCCGCCGCACCGAGGCATCATTCCGCAACAGAATGCTCTCAGGGCTCAGGACGTCCACGATGGCCCCGAGAACATCCCCCCGCACGGCTTCGAGTCCCGCGGAGAGCAGTTGCACCACCGCATGGTCGGCGTAGCGATCGATGATCAACGCCGGGAGGCCATCAGCCTCGGCGTGCACGATCCGGTAGGCGTTGGTGATTGACTCGAGCGGCATGCGTCGATCGCGGGCTGCGCCGATCCGCGCCTGCCACCACCCTCGGGTAATGTCGCAATCCTCCGTTGTGAGGAGCCGCAGCCGGATTTCTGACGTCGGGCTCCACAGCGCCCGACCTTGGACGCGGCCCCGCTGGTCCACGACCCGCACAATTCCGGCTGGCACATCGGCATCATGGATGTCGGAGCGGTACACCCACGGATGCCCCCCAATCAGGCGAGCAACCGCTCGGCGAGTAATCTTTATGGAAGGAACCGTTGCCTGAGGCTCGTGTGCCATGCTTGATGAACTCCGACTCCTCGCGATTGCCGGCCCGCCCCTAGTGGAGCCTGCGCATGTGGTCGATGTGTGCCGCGCCGCAGAGGCCGGTGGTGTGACGGCCATTCAGTTGCGGGTCAAGGAGGCATCGGCCGGTGATCTGCTGCGATGGACCGAGCAACTGTGTGCCGCCTTGTCGATTCCCGTGTACGTCAACGATCGGTCGGACGTTGCCCTCTTGGGCAACGCAACTGGCGTCCACGTGGGAGTGGACGATCTCCCACCGAGTGCCGTCCGCGCGCTGGCAGGCAATGCGCTGCGCATCGGGATGTCCGTCGGTACGCCCTCCGAAGCGGACGCGGCCTGCGGTGAGGACGTGGACTACTGGAGTATCGGCGCCTTGTTCGCAACGGACACCAAACCCGACGCTGGCGCTCCCATTGGCCTCCGCGGGTTCCAAGCGTTGGCAGCGAAGGCGACTTCGACCATGACGGTACTTGCGATCGGTGGGATCCAACTGGGAAATGTGAAAGACGTGATCGCCGTCGGGGCACATGGGGTGGCCGTGTCGAGCGCGGTCTTTGGCTCGGGTCAGGTCGAGCGCGCTGCCCGCGCGCTGCGGACGGCCCTCGACAGCGCGATCGGTCACTAGGACACCCCGCGCGCCCTCGGGTCAGTTCCTGCCACGGATCTCCCGGATCTCCTTGAGGTGTTCAGCATAGGTCTCGGAGAAGACGTGCTGGCCGTCGGTCCGCGCCACGAAGTAGAGGAACGGACTCGCAGCCGGGTAGAGCGCTGCCCGGAGACTCTGGTCGCTTGGCTGACCGATTGGCCCTGGCGGCAATCCGTCGACCTGATACGTGTTGTACGGCGATTGAATGAGGTAGTCTTTCTCGTACAAGCGGCGTCGCCGTCCGAGGGCGTATACCACTGTAGGATCGGCCTGCAGACGCATGCCGCGACGCAACCGATTGTGATACACCGATGAGACGTAGGGGCGGTCGGGTGCGTACCGCACTTCTCCTTCGATGATACTGGCCAAAATCACGATCTCGTGGCGGGACATTTCCAAGGACTCGAGCCGCGCATTCCAGCTCGGCCGCCAGCGGCGCGCGAACTCCTTGGTCACCTGCCGAACCACATCACTCGCGCCTGCATCGACGGGGACCAGATAGGTGCTCGGATACAGATATCCTTCGAGGGTCGGTCCCGGCACCCGGAGAGTGGAGCGGGTGGCGGAATCGGACGCGGCGATCACGACGCTGTCCGCCGGAATGCCGAGCTGCCGTTGGATGGTGTCCGCAACCTCTTGAAGTGTGAGTCCTTCGAGAATGACGAGGCGCGCCTCCGCTGGCCGCCCGGCGACCAGTATCGCGAGGATCTCTCGGTTCGACGCTCCGCGGGGGACGTCGTAGGTACCGGCCTGAATGGCACGCTCACGCCCGGAGATGATCGCGTAGAAGCGAAACAATGCCGGAGACGAAATCAGGTCGTGGGCGTGGAGTGAATCTGCAGCAGCCCCGAGGGTCGCCCCCCGAGGAATCGTAAGTTGGACGCTTTCCTCCGTGACGTCCGTTTCAGCCGGAAGACACCCCATGGCGACCGCGGCAGCGACAGCGGTGAGCCATCGCACGGTCATCGTCGCCGGCCGTCGAGAAATGTCTGGAGCAGCGTGGTCGCGGCCAGCGGATCGACGTCTTGCTTGCGCCCCCGGATGCCACCGCCCATCTCGCGCACCGCGCGCAGGGCTCTCGCGGTAGTCATTCGCTCATCCAGGAAATCCACGGGCAATCCGCTTTTGTCCGTGATCAGCCGTCCTACGGATCGCGCATCGGCTGCAGGCTGTGCTTCCGACCCGTCGGATTCGAGTGGGAGCCCGACGAGGATACCGACCGGCTGATGGTCGGCAATGACAGCTCGCAACTGCTTGAGCGGAAACCGTCGGCCTGCGCGTCGGGTGAGTGTCGTGAGAGGGTGCGCGATCGTCTGTGACTCGTCAGAGAGTGCGAGACCGATCCGCTTTGCGCCAAGATCGACAGCGAGGAGACGACCTGCAGACGGCAAGGCGCTTGGGCGGTTTGGCGGTTTGAGGGTCAGTCCGTTCATGGAAGACTCGTTCCCGTGACGGTCTGTCCGCCTATCCGCCATCAGCGATCACCCCTGCTGCATCGTCGCAAAGAACTCGTTGTTGGTCTTCGTTCGCTTCATGCGCTCCAGCAGGAACTCGATTGCCTCGACCGTGGGCATGTCTGCCAGAAAATTCCGCAACAGATAGATCTTGTTGAGCTCAGTGGGATCGAGCAGCAACTCCTCTTTCCGTGTGGAGCTTCGCTGTACGTCGATGGCCGGATACACTCGCCGATCGGCGATGCCGCGGTTCAGAATGAGCTCCATGTTGCCGGTGCCTTTGAATTCCTCGAAGATCACCTCGTCCATCCGACTCCCCGTTTCAATGAGTGCGGTGGCGATAATGGTGAGCGACCCACCTTGGTCGATGTTCCGGGCTGCGCCGAAGAAGCGTTTCGGCTTCTGCAAGGCGTTGGCGTCCACACCACCGGACAGAATCTTTCCAGAGTGCGGAATGACGACGTTGTGAGCACGCGCCAATCGGGTGATCGAGTCCAACAGGATGATGACATCGCGCCCATGCTCTACCATGCGGCGCCCTTTTTCGATCACCATGTCCGCGACCTGTACGTGCCGGTCGGCCGGTTCATCGAACGTAGAGGCGATGACCTCGGCTCCCTGAACGTTCTCCTCCATGTCGGTTACCTCTTCCGGCCGCTCGTCGATCAGCAGGACGATGAGAACTGCCTCCGGGTGATTCTCCGACATCGAGTTCGCGATCTTCTGGAGCAGGATCGTCTTTCCGGCTTTCGGTGGGGAGACGATCAGTCCTCGCTGCCCGAAACCGACCGGTGTGAGCAGGTCCATGACCCGCATCGACAGATCACCATCCTTGCGCTCCAGTCGAATGCGGCGGTCGGCGTAGCGGGGTTTGAGGTTGTCGAAGGCAATACGGTGCTTTGCCTTTTCCGGGTCCTCGAAGTTGACCTTCTCGACTTTGAGCAGGGCCAGGTAGCGTTCTCCCTCCTTGGGAGGTCGAACCTGACCCGACACCGTATCGCCGGTGCGCAAGTCGAATCGCTTGATCTGGCTCGGGCTGACGTAGATGTCATCCGGTCCGTACAAGTAGTTCCAGTCTTGGCTGCGCAGAAAGCCGTAGCCCTCCGGCAGAATCTCGAGGACGCCCTCGCCCCGAAGGACGGTATCGGAGTCGAGCAGCGATTGTTCGATGCGGAAGATCAGGTCTTGCTTGCGGAGGCCCGAGTAGTTGGTGATGTTCAACTCTTCGGCCAACTCATGAAGTTCAGCCGCCGATTTCCGCTTGAGTTCCGCGATGTCCACGGTGTTACGTGCTCCGTCGGATGGAGAGATTGAAAGACGAGTTGTGTTGCCCGAATTCCGGGCGCATGACATGTCGTTGGGAAAGTGAATGATCGCTTACGGGGATCACTGCTGGTGAGCAGGTGGGCCAATCATAGGGCCCGTCGAGGGAAGCGTCAAGGGGCCAAATGAAGGAACTTGCACCGTACCTCCTGTGGTGGCGTACCACCGTCGCGCGTGACCGCGTGCTGATCGATGCCGTGGTCGCGCCCGAGCATCGGGCACCGTCCGCCGAGTTCGAGCGGGCTCTGGCCGATTGGCCTGGCACGCACTATTGGGTGCGGGGTGATGGGGAGGGGCGTCTGGCGCTCGTTCGGTTGCTTGTGCCACCGCCACGTGAGAGATGGTGGCTGCACGCGTTGTTGTTCATCACAACGTTCTTGACGGTGTGGATGGGTGGCACTTTGCTCGCCGGCTCATCGTTGCCCCTCGCGTTCCCGTTCTCCGTGGACATGTCCCGTGTTCCGGAACTGTGGAGCCTTCTCGTCGCTGAGAGCACGGCGCTACGCCCAGGTCTCGATTTCGCCATGGCGCTCATGGCGATCCTGCTCGCGCACGAGTGCGGCCATTATCTGACCGCCAGGCGATACGGCATCAATGCATCGCCACCATTCTTCCTGCCGGCACCGCCGATCCTCAACTTCATCGGAACCTTTGGGGCGTTCATTCGCCTACGCAGTCCGGTCGTCGATCGGCGGCAACTGTTGGATGTCGGCGCGGCAGGGCCGTGGGCGGGGTTCGTGGTGGCCATGGTGGCGCTTACCGTCGGATTGGCGCGATCGCAGGTGTTTCCAGATGCTGGGCCGTCGAGCCAGCTCGTGATGTTCGCCGACATCGAGCTGTACCTCGGGGACTCTCCGATACTGTACGCGCTGCGACACATGATTGTCGGTGACGAAACCGTCCTGCTCCACCCCCTTGCCGTGGCGGGATGGTTTGGGCTCTTCGTTACGACGCTCAACCTCCTTCCACTCGGCCAATTGGATGGTGGGCACATCCTCTACGCACTGCTGGGCCAAAAACAGGAAATGGTGAGCGGTGCGGCTTGGTTTGGCCTCATCGTGCTGGGATTCGTGGCAGGTCGCGCCGCGTCGCCCTGGATCGCGTGGTTTTGGTGGACGTGGGCAATCATCATCCTTGTGATCGGACGAGGCCGCCTCGCCCACCCGCAAGTGCTCGACAGGCACCGTCCGCTGACGCTCAGGCGACAGCTTGCGGGGTGGATCACCATGGTCTTGTTCGCCGCGACGTTCTGCCCAGTCCCGATCTATCCCTCCTAGACGAATTCTCGACACGAGCCATCCGGAGAAGGCTGTTTCGAGAACGGCAGACTGTTGAACGCCTGCAGCATACCGCCGTCGGAACGCATGTCTTGGGGGTGAATTGTGGCGTCCCGGTGTTGCGTAAGTGCTGAATGGCTTTATATTTGCGCAAACCAACCAGGTCATGTGCAGATGCCGGGGAGCCCGCTCCGTTACGGCCAACCCAGCCCCTCAGAACCAGTCATCCACGACCTCCCTCCGATCCACTACGGGGGAGGACCGGTGCCTGTTCGGCTGGAGCTGCACAGGGCTGACGACGGAACGTGGCGCGGTCGGTTGCTGTTCGGACCCACCGACGACACCGGTGTCACACCAGCCACGGCCGAGATCTTCTGCGCCGCGACCGAGGGCGATCTGTGGGAATGCGTCCAAGATCTCCGTGAACACCACATCCGCGCCTTGTATCGATCCCTCACCGAATAACAAGCCTTCCTTCCACGCTGGTCGGCGGTTCACCACCCTTCCGCTGGGCTGTCCTGCACGCGTCTGGCTTCGATTTTCACTCTTGCACCGGGCAAGCCGAACACGGCGCAAGTCTTGCTAATCCATCGGAGGCCGCAGGCTTGCCTTGACGGCGCCTGCCGCGGGGCGCAAAATGGCTTTCTAGCCTGAGTGCTCAGCTTTCCGTGTCGGTGCCGGTTTGGAGTGACGTTATGAGTGGTGCCATCGCGAGTCATCGCGGGACTCGACAGGTCGCACGTGCGGTTGTGTTGTTGTTGGGGGCTGCGGTGATCGGCGGCTGTGCGGCCAAGCGCCCGGCGACCGTCTCCCCTAACGAAATCCCGTCGCTCGCACGGCGCGTCGCTCAGAACCCCACGAATGCCGATGTCGTCTTTCGGCTTTCAGCGGCGCTGTTCGCCGGAGGGCAGTGCGATTCAGCGTTGGTGGTGGCGCGCAAAGGCATGACCCTCCGGCCAGAGGCGCCGGTCGGCCCCATGATCGTCGGTCAGTGCCTCGAGCGAGCGGGTGAGTGGGATCAGGCGCTCGTCGTCTATCGCACGTATCTCACAACATTCCCGGAGGGATCAGGCTCACCCTCGGTGCGGGCCCGTCAGGTGCTGGCGCAGCGGGACCGAGCCAACGCACTCGCACGCTTGGCGCTCGAGCGCGAAGCCGAGCTGGCACCTCAGCCGACTGACCCAGACATCGTTGCCGTGCTCCCCGTGAGTATCGTGGGCGATCCGCAGTATGAACCGCTGTCGCGTGGTCTCGCACAGATCCTCACGTCCGATCTCGCGTTGCTCCAGCGGTTTCGCATGGTCGAGCGTCTCCAGGTTGTTGCATTGCTCGACGAGATGCGACTCGGGGGGACAAACCGCGTCGATCCATCAACGGCGGCACGGGTCGGACGCATGCTCCAGGCCGGGCGCATGGTGCAAGGCTTGGCGGTCATTGAGGTCCAAGAGGAGACGCGATTCGAGGCAAGTGTTGTGCTCTCCGACGGCGAAGTGACCGCGCCAGCGGTCCAGACGGGCGAGCTCGAGCGTCTCCTCGAGCTCGAAAAACTGGTCGTGATCGATATCGCCAACCAGTTGGGGTACTTCCTGTCGGAAGCTGAACTGCGACTGATCTTCGAAAATGGAACGCAGAACCTGATCGCGTTCCTCTCCTACTCGCGAGGGCTGATAGCGGAAGACCTCGGGGACTACAACGCTGCCGCACTGCATTACCGCGAGGCCGTACAGGCTGATCCGGCTTTCCAGGCGGCGCGAGAGCAGTATCAGGCGACTTCGGTGGCTACGGCGGTGCAGAACGCGGCACCAGGGGCCATCGTAACGGTGGCAGCGCAGCCACCCCCCGCACCCCTTCCGACCGTAGCCACGCCTTCGGCGACCACGCCCCCTCCGGTCAATCCGATTGCGTCGACGGTGAGCGACATCGCGTCGATCCAGGCTGAGCAAGTGGCGGCCACCCAGACACCGGTGGTGACCGGTACGCAAACCTCAGCGCAGGACCCACCACCCACGCCGACGATCCAGGGGACCCCGGTCACACTGACCGGGCGTATCCGGATCATCTTCCGGTTGCCATGAACACCGCGCGCGTCGTCATCGCGACCGTATCTGTGTCCCTGTGCGCTGTGGCTGCGCCGGCGCAAGTCCCGATTCAGACACGCGTCGCCTTCTTCTCCGAGACATACAGCTTCGATCCCGGTCTCATCTTCCAACGCATCAACGAGTACACGGTGCCGGTCGGGATCACGGTGCCCATTGGGGACAAAGGCGAAGTGGCGCTGTCCACTGGCTACGCACACGTGGTGCTTCGATCAGCCGATCGGCAGCAACTGGCTGACCAGAAACTCTCCGGGTTCCTAGACACTGAGGCGCGCGTTTCTTGGAATGTCATTCCCGGCAGACTCACTGTGTTGGCGACCGGCGCCATCCCGACGGGCATCACGACAGTGAGTGGTGACGAGCTCTCGGTATTGGGCGCGCTTGCCAGCGACATCATCGGTTTCGTCTCGCCCAGCGTGGGAAGCGGTGGCAGGGTAGGGCTCGGGTTCGCCGGAGCCGTCCCCATCGGGTCGTGGGCGATCGGACTCGGTGCGACGGTGCGGGAAGCGTTCCGGTACACCGCCGTCACCGGCAGTACGAGTCCGTTGAAACCTGGGCGGGAAGTGCGGGTTCGTGGTGGGGTCGAAGGCCGGCTTGGTCAGCGGACGTACGTGCGGGCAGCAACGATCTACTCCTATCGTGCCAAGGATCTCAAAGGCGACAGCACGCAGAACGGTATTGGCAATCGGATCGTAGGCTACCTCTCGATCAATCAGGGCATCGGCAATACGTCACTCTTCGTGTACGGCTTTGACGTCTGGCGAGGCAGCCCACAACTGGAAGAGACGGCACTAGGAGCCGCAGTGCTGCCGCGCGGGAATCTCATCGGGGTTGGTATGAGTTGGTTCCTACCGATCACGCGGCATGTGAGCGTGACCCCTCGCGGCGAGTTGCGCAATTCTGCGCAGGATTCGCCGTTGCAACTGGCAGGCCGATCGCTCCGCGGCGGTGTGGACCTGCGGTATCAGATCACCCCACGGTTTGCAGTTGTCGGGCAGGCGGGAGGCGTGAGCGGATTCCTGGTACAGGAGTCCGAACGCATCCACTTCGATGGACTACGGACAGCGATCCACGTCGAGTGGACGCCTTGAGCTAACGAGGAAACCGCCAGTTATCAGTTGACAGTTATAGGCTTCAGTCACTTGTCAGTTGATCGGCATCTGCCATCCGGCCGCGGTTACAAACATCTCGACGAGTCAGATGACAGAGACGACTGCAGCTCTGCCGCTGCCGCCCTGCCCCCTCTGTCCCCCGCTCACGCCGCCCCGACCCTCCGCGGACACGGGGGCAACGTCTCCTCGGCCGCCACGACATCCGACGGCATGCTCTCGAAGCACTCGATGGGGTCACAGCACGTGTGGCACACGCGCTTGAACCCACGAAAGCCCGCCAGTTCGACGTCGGGGGCGCGGAAATCCGGCCTGACGGGCTCGTCGGCGAGAAGATCGGTGCTCAAATACTTCTTGTTGTCATCGCAAAAAACGGTGACGACCACCGCCTCTGATCCGAGCTCGTCTTGCACTTGGAGCGCCCCGAGAAGGTTCGCCCCCGAGGAGATCCCAACGCCCAGCCCAAGAGCGGTGGCGAGCTTCTGAGCCATGAGGATCGCGTCTCCGTCGTCCACGCTCACGACGCGGTCCAGAAACGCCAGGTCGACTATTGGCGGAACGAACTCGTCGGAGATGCCCTGAATCCGGTGTTTGCCCACGCGATGACCGGTCGACAGAGTGGGGGAGTTCGCGGGTTCCAGCGGATGGAGCTTCACACTGGGGTCCTGACCGCGGAGAAATCGGCCAACCCCCATTACGGTTCCCCCAGTTCCGACTCCCGCTACGAAAGCATCTGGAACGAAGCTTCTGAACCGCAGTTGCCACCAGATTTCGGGGCCGGTTGTGGCCGCGTGTGCATCGATGTTGTCACGATTGGAAAACTGCCGTGGAAGGAACACGTGGCCACCAGCCGCCGCCATCTTCTCGGCCCGCTCGATGCTCCCGAGAAATCCACCTTCCTTGCGACTCACCAGATGAACGTCTGCGCCGAGACTCCGAATGAGATTGATGCGCTCAGCGCTCATCCAATCGGGCATGAAGATGGTGACGGGGTGCCCCATGGCCCGACCGATGGCGGCAACTGATATGCCCGTATTCCCGCTCGTTGCCTCCACGAGGCGGTCCCCCGGCTCGAGCACGCCCTTGGCATATCCCTGCTGGATGATGTGCAGAGCCATCCGGTCCTTGATGCTGCCCGTCATGTTGATGTGTTCCGCCTTGGCGTAGATCACACGCTTCTCGCCACGGTACGTGAGGTCGATCGCGAGGAGCGGTGTGTTGCCGACGAGACACTTCAATCCGCGAAGCCGTCGCTCGAGTTGGTCGCGCATGATCGATCCGGAGTGCAGTTGTCGGGAGTTTAGGATGGCGGCCCCCCTTTTGGCAAACGCGACGCTCTAGCTCTGTATCGGGTCGCTGACTACTCTTTTCGAGCAGATGGGACACTCACACGAGAGCCGGCTGGTACTCTGCTTCGGCGAACAGGAGCGAACGCCGCAGTGGTAGACGTTCGCTATGTGAGCACCGGCGGTTCAGCGCCACGCACTGATCTGCGGACGGCGCTGTTCCGGGGACTGGCACCCGACGGTGGGCTCTACATGCCGCAGCCCCTCGTGCCGTTCACTCAGCGAGAACTCGATGCGCTACGCGGCGGTCCGCTGCGCCAGACAGCGGTCGCTGTCGGGGAACGGCTCCTCGACGGAGGGCTTTCCACCGAAATGCTCGAGGCCGTGTGGCAGGATGGGCTGAACTTCCCGATTCCACTCATCGAGCTCAGCGAACGCGTCTTCGTTCTCGAGGTGTTCCACGGCCCAACCTTGGCCTTCAAGGATGTCGGTGCGCGGTGTATGGCGCGGCTGATGGCTAAGCTCGCTCGCACCGAGGGCCAGTCCCTGACGGTTCTCGTCGCCACGTCCGGAGACACTGGCGGTGCCGTCGCACATGCCTTCTATGGCCTTGCCGGCACCCGTGTCGTCGTGCTGTTCCCAGAAGGCCAGGTCAGTCCGTTTCAAGAGCAGCAGTTCACGACGCTGGGAGGCAACGTCATCGCGGTCGCGGTGCAAGGGACCTTTGACGACTGCCAGCGACTCGCCAAAGAGGCGCTGGCAAACGACGCGTTGCGATCCGAATTGCGCCTCACCTCGGCCAACTCGATCAACGTCGGGCGTCTGTTGCCGCAGGTGTGCTACTTCGTGCACGCTTGGGCGCAATTACCGCCTGGGGCTGGACGTCTGATCGTGTCGGTTCCGTCGGGCAACTTCGGCAACCTCACGGCGGGTCTCCTGGCCAAGCGGCTCGGCGTTCCCATCGATCGGTTTGTGGCAGCGACAAACGTGAACGACGTCGTGCCAGACTATTTGGAGACAGGTACCTTCGAGCCGCGGCCCTCCGTGCGCACCATCTCGAACGCGATGGATGTCGGGAACCCGAGCAACTTCCCCCGCATGCTCGCACTCTACGGCGGCGACTGGGGTGCGATGCGTCGGGATGTCATCGGTCATACGTCCGACGATGCCGAGACGCGAGCCTGCATCGCGCGCGTCCATGACAGGTTCGGATACGTGGTCGATCCCCACTCGGCGGTGGGCTTGCTCGGGCTCGAAACCGCGGTTGGCGAGCACGCCGCCGCCGCGGGGATCGTCGTCGCGACAGCACATCCGTGCAAGTTCGCTGAGGTCGTGGAACCAGTAATCGGGCGCGCAATCGAGCCGCCCGCATGGTATGCCATGCCTGACACGGCACGTCGCGACGTGGCACGGATCCGTGGATCCTTGAACGAGTTGGTGGCGATCCTCTAACCGGTGTCGCATTTCCGGCAGCTTGCTCGCCGCCGGCCTTCGGTAGAGCTTTGGGAGCGAAAACGACCAATCGAGAGCTCGATGACAATACGACGAATTGCCGTCCTGACGAGCGGGGGCGATGCCCCCGGTATGAACGCTGCTATCCGTGCAGTCGTCCGGACGGGGGTCGCCAGAGGCTGGCAGGTATTCGGCATCCGCCACGGATTTGAGGGGCTCATCAGCGGAAGCATGCGTGAGATGGGCGCCCGCGACGTGAGTGGCATTGTCCAACTGGGCGGGACCGTCCTGGGGAGCGCGCGTTCAGAAGAGTTCAAGACAGCCGAGGGCCGGAGCAGGGGGCTGCGAGAGCTGCGTCGTCAGGGCATTGACGGGCTCATTGTGATCGGCGGCAACGGCTCGCAACAGGGTTCGCACGCGCTGCATGAGTTGGGGTTCCCCGTAGTGGGTGTTGCCTCGACGATCGACAACGACCTGTACGGCGCCGATATCACGATCGGTGTGGACACGGCGCTCAACATCGCGCTCGAGGCGATCGACCGGCTCAAGACCACCGCCTCGTCACACCAGCGTGCCTTCCTGCTGGAGGTCATGGGGCGAGACAGCGGGTATCTAGCACTCATGGCAGGTATTGCCGGCGGTGCGGAGGCCGTCGTGATCCCGGAGGTGGAGACCGACCCCGATGAGGTGGCGGCGGAGCTGCGTGATGCGTATGAGCGTGGCAAGTCGCACGCGATTGTGGTGGTGGCGGAAGGCGATCAGTACGATGCGCAGCGACTCGCGCAGCACTTCGCCGAGCACCAGGACCAACTCGGCTTTGAGTTACGGGTGACGACGCTGGGTCACGTGCAACGGGGCGGGACGCCAGGTGCATTCGATCGTCTCTTGGCAACGCGACTTGCAAACGCCGCTACGGAGCAGCTTGCACGAGGAGAAGCAGGTGTGCTCGTGGGCCAGCGCGATGGAGACATCGTTGGCACACCGCTCTCGGAGGTCGTGAGCAACCGCAAGACGCTCGATCCCGAGTTGCTGGAACTGGCCGCGG